>JAPOLY010000055.1 GCA_029976805.1 bacterium | reverse complement strand
TGACTCCTGTTCTTCAGGCCACGCACTCTCCGGGATCTCTTTGCCCGGATTTACGGCAAATCATGCCGTCCTTCCAAAAACCTGCCATTGGCAAGCCCCGATGAATACACTGTCAGGGCCCCTGCTGGCAAGTCGGATCTGCGAATTCTCGCACCAAACCACCGAAAAACAACGAATTCCGGAGGATCAACTCACCGATTTCCCGGGGAGTCTCACCAGAGGGAACGGTTTCGGCTCCATCTTCGATCCCACTCAAGAATCGTCCTCATCCGGGCTATCCGGCTGGATAACGGCCTGAAGGCCCACTTCGCCCAATTGCTCTCCTGTGACGGGATCCGGCGCATTCGTCAATTGGCATGTTCCGCGCTGGGTCTTGGGAAAAGCGATCACCTCCCGGATAGTATCGAGACCTGAGAGAAGCATCGCCAATCGGTCCATTCCCAGTGCGATTCCACCATGGGGTGGTGCACCGTATTTGAGGGCCTCCAGCAGGAAGCTGAACTTGGACTCCGCCTCCTCGGCAGAGATGCCGATGGCCTCGAAAACCCGCTCCTGAAGGTCTCTCTGATGAATCCGGATACTGCCTCCACCGACCTCGAAACCATTCAGGACCAGATCGTAGGCCCTCGCCCTGACTTTCAGGGGTTCAGCCGCCAGCTGGTCCAGATCATCCGGGTGAGGGCAGGTGAAGGGGTGGTGACACGGTGTTGGACGGCCACTTTCTTCGTCCTCGTCAAAGAGGGGAAATTCCTCGACCCAACAGAAATTCAGATCACCGGCATCGAGGTGACCCAATTTCTGAGCCACTTCCTTGCGTAACTGCCCCAGGGAATTGACGACCACACGGGTTTGACCGTCGGCGACAAAGCAAGCGAGATCACCCGCTTCCATCTCCAGTCTTTGAATCAGTTCTGCACCCGCATCACCCCCGAGGAATCGGGAGACCGGTCCGGCGGGACCGTCGTCCGTCATTTTGAACCATGCGAGCCCTCCCGCTCCCTGCTGGGTCACGATGGGCTCCAGGGATTCGATTTCCTTGCGGCTCCACTGACCGCCTCCGGGAATCCGCATTCCGCGAACGCTGCCCCCCGACTCGACCGCCCCGGAGAAGACCTTGAATTCCAGCCCTTCAGCCAGATCGGAAACCTCACGGATCACAAGGTCACTGCGAAGATCGGGAGAATCGCTGCCATAGGAAAGCATCGCTTCGGAATAACTGAGCCTCGGGAAGGATCCTTCAATCTCGCGACCGAGCACCTCTTTGACCACATGCACCATCAAACCTTCGACCAGACTAATGATGTCCGACTCTTCGATGCACGCCATCTCAAGGTCCAGCTGCGTGAACTCGGGTTGACGATCCGCACGCAGATCTTCGTCACGGAAACAGCGAACAACCTGCATGTAGCGGTCAAATCCGGAGATCATGAAGATCTGTTTGAAAATTTGTGGTGACTGGGGAAGTGCATAAAATTCGCCCGGATTGAGACGACTGGGAACCAGAAAGTCCCTCGCCCCCTCAGGTGTACTCTTGGTCAACATGGGAGTTTCGAGATCAAGGAAATCCTCGCCATGAAGATACTGGCGCATGGCAAACTGCATATCGCTACGCAAACGGAACCTGCGTTGCACTTCCTCACGACGCATGTCTATGAAACGATATTTGAAACGCAGCTCATCGTTGACCTGATCACCCGATTCCGGACTGAAGGGAAGAGGAGGGCACTCACCAATGATCTCTGCGCTGGTAGCCATCACCTCGACGTCACCGGTTTCCAGTTTGGGGTTGCGCATCCCTTCAGGACGCGCCTGAACCGAACCGCTGACCTTCAAAACCTGATCAAAGCGCAGGGTAGACAACGATTCCTCGTTGATCGACTCTGGAGAAATCTGAACCTGGATACGTCCGTAGCGGTCGCGAAGATCGACAAACTTCAGTCCCCCGTGGTCTCGAACCGCATCGATCCAGCCCACCAGAGTCACATCATGTCCGACATTTTCTTGGCGCAATTGCCCGCAAGTATGAGTTCTCAGCACGGGTTCTTTCCCTTCAGGAGGGGCATAAGCCCCGACACTCTCCCGAGATTCTACGCCAGCAGATTATTTCGACCACCCATCCGCCAACTTAATCGACCGGATCCCCTGACCGTCATGGACTCCTAGCCACTCTGACAGTGTCGATCTCGAGGTCCCTTCGGGGGCTTGCTGGCACCACCGGTCCAATTCCCTTTGTAAGGCCGCCTCGAGAGCCCTTGCAGAAACTGAATCTCCCTTTTGACAGCGCAACCGCGACCAATAACTGAGGACCATTGCCCGCCCCTCTCGGGAAGGCAATCGAACCGCTTTTTTCCAGCACTGACGAATCAATGCTTCCGGATCCGGATGAGGAGAACTGAGGGTTCTTGCCAGCTGTATCCGCAATGACAGAGGCTGAATGCGCAGACGCAGTGCCTCGAGAGCGACCCGTTCCAGTCCGTTTTCCCAGTCTTCACACTCTTCTGTTCCCCGGCTGAATTGACGAAGCAAATCCTCAAGGGCTGCTTTCGCCCGGCGGGATCCTCCTGGCTCTGGATCCAGCCCCGGTTCACTACCACGAGCCCCTCGCAACTTGCGCTCTTCCATCCGTGCCAATGAATTTCGCCCCAGTATCTTGAGGATCGAAACCCGTTCCCTGCGCAATGAAATCAGATCGCTGTCGACGCCACGAAGCCTCAGTTGTGTCAAGGCATGATCGACGACAAAGAGACTGCCTGAAAGGTCGCCCTGCGATCTCAGGCAACGACTTTTGAGAATCGAGTGGCGCGCGTGAACGTCGATTCTTTCCGGTTCATGCGGGGCCCATTCCGGGCTGGCCGCATCGAGGATTCGCAAGGCTGTGTTCGACCGTCCTGCGACCCACTCTGACGCTGCCACCAAAAGGTTCCCTTCCCATGCAACGATCCCAGCAGGCCCCTCCAACGTCATCGCTTCCTCCAGCAATCGGGAAGCAGAACGAATAAATCCTGCTCCCGCCTCTTCCCGTGCCTTGACCAGCAGGGCCCTGGGCAGTTGAGCCGGGCATTCCTTGCGAGCCCTGTCGATGACTCCATGAACTTCTTCATTCACGAGCAGGGTTTCACCCATGCGCTGCAGCGCCTCGACCGAATCCACTTCCGCTGCGGTAGCGGCCTCATGGCGATGCTCTCGCCGTGCAAGATAAGAATGGAGTCGGCTCCACAACCTTAACGAAGGCAGATCATTCTGGGCGCGGGCCAACAACCCCATCGCTTCCGCAATGATTCTTCCATCCCTGTTTTCTCTCAAGGCGATGCGTGCGTGGTCACGAGCCCGCAATCGGCTGCCCTGAAGAAGATAACGACGACACTGCTCAAGAATCAGGGAGGTACGGAGGCTGCCTTTGCAACGTGGAATCCATTCAGCAAGCGGATCCCGCTTTGGTAACTTGCCCAACCCCTGCCGTACGATGGCCCTCTGAATCCGCGAGTACTCCAGCGCCACAAGCGTGGCCTCCTTGACCACTCGCGGACAGGAAAAGTCGATGGCCTGCTTCGAGACCTCTTCAATACAGGAAAGTGCTTTACGGGTCTCCCCGTCTCTTCTCTGCACCGACGCTCGCCATCGGGTCAACCTCAGCGCCTCACTCGATCCTGGACATGCTCCAGCCGCCGCTTGACGCCAAGCGTGATCACGCAATGCTCCGTGGCCACACCGATCTTCCATTTGACCCAATACTTCAAGCCAGGGTCGCTGTCTTTTCTCCGGAAGCATATGGATCAATGAAGACAGGACAGGAATCCAGCGCGAGGCCTCTTCGAAGGGAACTGGAGTTTCTGCTTTCTCCAACAAGGGCTTCAACGAATTCGTGGCTCCATCGACGTCTCCAGAACTTAATTGATGATGGGCCTTCTCAAGAAAACTCCGTTGTTCAAATTCCAGAACTCTTTTGTGAATCGACTGTCGATCCGCAGAAGAAAGGGAAGCAAGGACCGCTTCCTGTTGAAAGACTCTGCGAAACTCGATTCTGCGACCGACACTTAACCAGTTTTTAGAGGACAGCTCAGAAACCCTTGCAGGGAAATCACCTCCGGAAAGCTGTACCAATCGGGACAATTCAGACACCGACGCAGGTCTGCCCAAAACTGCAAGTGACTCCAGAATTCGACGACAGGACGCAGGAAGGCCTGAAAGTTGTTCCTGTGACCGGAACTTCCAACGCTCCTCAGGAGGTTCAATCGACGGCTGCCAATTCCAACGGAGCCCGTCATGGGTCAATTCACCTGCCTGGATACGCCCCTTGAGAATGCGTCTCCACATACCCGGTTCTTCTTGCCCCCAACTTTGCAGACGGCTTCTGACACGAGTGGGAATCGAACAACCAGGCAATGCCATTTCAAGAAAAGGCTCGAGTAGCATTTCCGAATTTTGACAGGTAGAGATCTCCGCGCTGCCCCCCCCGGCAAGGGCTTCTCCGATGAATCCTGATGGAGCTTCACGACTGCTGATCCACCAATGAAGCCTCGCTTCTTTCCACTGCTGAACCTTGAGTAATCTCTGCCAATGCGGGTTTCCTGGATCAGGATTTTCAACCAGAACGACGACTCTGGAAGCCATGGATTCAATTCCTTGAGACAAACCAGAAAACGGGTCTTCACTTTGTGAGTCCAGAGAAAGGATGGACCAGCCCTTTGACTGCAAAAGAGCCTTGGCCTGATCAACGATCCAGCGTCGATCAGATTCATGGGAGTGCAAGTGAAGCATGACTTCTTCCGGGGAAGACCGTTTCAGCCAGCGCTCAATCTTTACAGCCAAATCAGTCACGACAGAGTTGCCAGTCCCTGCGTATTCCACTTGAGCCAGCAGAGACTCCCGCGATTCGGCATCTGATCCTTCCCCCTGTCGAAGTATCATCGACAACTCGAAGAGAGCTTCTCCTGCATGGGCGTGTCGATCATCGGGCTTCTTCGCCAGCATCTTCATGATTACTTTTTCGACATCAGGGGGCAGTCCGCGTCGAATATTCGCCAGTGGTGGTACTTCGTCATGCAGGTGTGCACTGCTCAACAGGGGCTTGACCACAGAATCAAAAGGGAAGTCCCCCGTCCACCAGTGGTAGAGCAGGACCCCGGCAGAATACACATCACTGCGAAGCTGAGGTGGCTGCCCGAGCCATTGTTCAGGGGCCATCGATTGTGGGGTTCCCAGAATCTTTTCTTCCGCCGCCAAATGTTCCTGCCGACTCAATCCAAAATCGAGCAGGACAGGATCCAGTGCGCCCTCTGTAACATCTGCCCGAAGGCGAATATTGTCCGGTTTGATATCTCCATGGACCCAGCGATTGCGATGCATGAAGGAAAGAGCTCGCAGAAACCCTACGGACATCTGCCACCACTGCTGAAGTGTAATTTGTCCTGCGATTTCTGTAGAGACGGGTCCACGCAATACTTCACTGGTGAACCAGGTTTCTCCGGTCTTGGGACTGACTCCAAAATCATGAACCCGGAGAATGGAAGGATGGGAAAGTTTCTTCAGATGCAAAAACTCTCGACGCAGTCGCTGCCCCAAAGGGGATCTCGCCTGTTCGGCATCAATCTTTTTTAACGAGACCAATTCCCCGGAATTTCGGTCCCTGACCAGCCAAACCTCTCCCATCCCGCCACGGCCCAGCGGGGATATCGCTTCAAAACGATCGGTGTACCCGGTCAGACCGGGTGCTCCCTGCTGAAATGCCACGGAACTCCTATCCGGGACAAAACCACTCCTGTCCCGAGGAATTGTACGATTTTCCGCAGAATTCGGCCTTTCTGCTCATTTCTCACAGTCAGGTGTCCGGCTATATTTACCGACAGGAATGTTCAGCCCGTGACTTGGACTGGTGACGGGTACCATAGATTCAATCAAGACAGAGCCCGGTCTCCCTGCGACCGGTATGATGCTGGAGTCGCTGTGATCCACGCCCCCATCAACTCGCAAGTATCTACCCTGAATAAACTTAAGAAACCGTCGTCCTCAAAGGCCGGTCTCCTGAATGGCATCGGGATGACCCTCTTCTGGCTGTTGATTTTGACGAATGGCCCTCTCGAAGCCCAGGTTTCCGGCACCGTCATCGACAGCAATACCGGCCTTCCACTTGTCGGTGCCAGAGTCACCCTGCAAGCCACGGACATTCGTACTGAGACCGCAGTGGATGGCACATTCTCTCTCCCTTCTGTCAACGGATTGGCTCTCAAGGTCGTTGGTGCAAAGAAGGGCTACTTCAATCAATCCGTGACCGTGGATACCCCCCAGGCCGGTACGGTCATCTCTCTCGATCCGGTCATTGCAGCCGACGACCCAAGCTACAATTTTGTGACCCCTTTCCAGTGCGCGGTCTGCCACCCTACCCAATATGAACAGTGGGCCGATTCACGCATGTCCCATACCGGGCTCAACACCTGGGTCTACGATCTCTTCGATGGAACGGGTACCGCCGGGGGCAGCAACGGATATGTCTATTTGACGGACTCGGTGCATGCCGGTGTTGCCCCGGATGGAAGCTGTGCTTCCTGCCATCAGCCTGAGGGCTGGATTGCCAACCCTTTCTCACCACTGGCTCCCCTTTCGGGTCCCCTGACCGAGGCTCAAGAACGGGGTGTCTCTTGCGAAACCTGCCACAAAATTGCAGACGTCGATGAAAGCAACCTGAACGCCACCGGCTTCATCCCGGGAGCGGTCACCGTACAACGCCCGGACTCGAGCGGACTGATCGATCAGGTGATGTACGGCCTTCTGGGTGACGTGGATTTTGTCGTTCAAAACCAGATGCGTGGTAGCTTTCAACCTCAGTTGGCTGCGGAGGCATGCGCGGTCTGTCACCAGTACAGCAATGACCCAGATCACGACAACAACTTCAACGAACCCTCGAGCATTCCGGCACAGGAAACCTACACCGAGTGGAAAAATTCACCCTACGGAGATCCCAACGATCCGCTCTTTCAGACCTGCGTCGATTGTCACATGTCCCCCTTCTCTACCGATCCTGTCGATGCCTGTGCGGCCCTCTTCCCGCCTTTGTTGCGTGACCCTTCTACAGTTCATGGCCACGATATTCAGGGAACCACGCCTCTCTTCCTCGAAAATGCTGTCACAATGACGTTGGGGGCGATTCAGGATGGAGATGAACTGGCCGTCGATGCTGAGATCCTCAATGACCAGACAGGGCATGCCGTTCCTTCAGGAGTCACACTGAGAAATATGATCCTCAAAATTGAGGCGACCGATGCCCAGGGGACGACTCTGATACAAAACTCCGGGGACACGATTCACCCCCTCGGTGGCACCGGAGATCCTGCTCAGGGCTTTTTCGCCGGGTTACCGGGAAAACTCTTCGCCAAAATCAATCGCAATGCAGAAGGAACCGAAGGCGTCATCTTCACCGATGCTGAAGCCATCGTCAGCGACAACAGGATCGCTCCGCTTGCCACTGACCTCACGCAAGTCCGCTTTGATCTGACCGGAACAGTCAGCCCTATTCAGGTGGAAGCTCGCCTGATTTACCGCAGGGCTCCAAGGGACCTGGTTGCGATCAAAGGTTGGCAACTGGACGGCATCGGTCAACCTCTCGCCGATATCGAAGGGCCCGACTTTGGTACCCTGATGGAAAACTCGACCACCAGTATCGATGTGATTCCGCCCACTGTTTCACCCTTCACCTACCGTATTCCGGCGCTGAACAGCGATGGTCAAAACGGATTTTTTGCGACCCCTGAAATCGTCCAGACCAGCGGAAGCCCCATTCCGTGTGGTGGCTTTTCCATGGCAGTAGGACACTCTTCCGCGTCGCTGCAGGTAACATCCATACAGATCAGTGACGAGTTGGCTGCCATCGACAACAACACCGGTCCCGATTTCTTCGAAACCGCCATTTTCGGCGACGGAATTACCATCGCCTGCCTCTTTGATTTTGCCTTGCAGCAAAACCTGACCTTTGAAAATGCCACGCCGATCGCAACCATCGAGTATTTAGGCTCTGCACCGCAGCAAAGCCCCTACCTCGATTTCGTCGAAACTCTGGGACAGCCGGTGGTACAGAATGTGGTTGCCACTGTCGCCGGAGATTCCGTGGTCCCCGAAACGGAAGGGGCGACAGAGATCCTCGTCAGCATAGAATTCTTTTTGCGTGGCGACGCCAATCTCGATGGCGCACGGGATATCGGCGATCCCATTTCGCTCTTGGGGGTGCTCTTCGCCAACGCAACTCCCGTCGATTGCGACGACGCACTCGATGCCAATGACGATGGACTCATCGATATCGCGGATGCGATCCAGATCCTCTCATTCCTCTTTGGCAACCAGACGTTGCCGGAACCGAATGACTGCGGACCGGATCCCACCATCGATTCCCTCGATTGCCCCGGCTACACCTGCCCCTGATCAAGGGAGTCGTCTTTCGCGTGGCATTCCTGCCAACGCCACCAGACCTGAAGAAGAAAGGCGGCAGACCAACCGGTCTGCCGCTGTATTTCTTCGAGCTTTTGCATCTCAGGGGGCGAAGTCCCCATCCGGTTCCAACCGCAGGCCTTCCACAACTTTCTCAGCCTTCTCTCCTGTGCCAGAAACTGAGCGGAATCCCTCCCTGTGAAGACCCATTCCTGAATCTCTGCGACCGACTCCATAAGAAGTGCCCCATCGCGTATCAGTGAGTGACATCCGGCATGACCACCGTCCACAACACTGCCAGGAAAGGTGAGCACGGTACGTCCCATCTCCTGAGCCCGGTGAGCGGTTCCCAGAGAACCGGATCGGCGGGTCGCCTCCACCACCACAACTGCTTCAGACCACGCACTGATCAGGCGATTGCGCTGCGGAAAGTGATACCCCCTGGGCGGAGTTCCCGGTGGATATTCTGAAACCAGCATCCCCCCTGCAGAGACGATCTCTTCTGCAAGCCCCCGATTTTCTGGCGGATAGATCTGAGGTAATCCATTCCCCAGAATGGCAATCGGCGGAACAGGGCCACGCAATGCCCCCTTGAGTGCAGCGGCGTCGATTCCCCGAGCCAATCCACTGACAACACAGATCCCGGAACAGGACAAACTTTCACCCATTTCCCGGGCACAGGCTTTCCCCCAGACTGACGCCTTGCGAGAACCCACAACGGCGATGCATCGCTTGTCACTCCATGCCGTCTTCCCCGGAATCTTTGCACAGACTTTCCACAATCGTTGCGGTTGTGCAGCCCCGAGGTCTCCAAAGCCTGCTGGCCACCCGTCCTCTGAACGCTTCCACAGCCGGAGACCCGTGCCTCCCAACGATGCGCCCGACTTCTGCAACACTTTCCTCCAATAACCACGAGTTCTTGCTGGATTGACAACGCAGGAAGATGCGCTGTCTCCCTTCAGCCGGATAGGGTGGTTTGGCAAAGACTGTCCGATTCCGATCGGTGTCATGCATGATTTTGAGTCATCCCGATCGATTCAACTCGAGCGGCACGGATTCAGAGGACCCCAATCCGCCATACTCTGTACTTTCCGATCTTCCATCACTTTGGCACGGGCATTGCTTGTTCCATAGATACGGGACTTCTTTCAGGAGTTTCGAAAAAGGTTCAACCCTGACCTTGGAAGGAGTCTGGTTTGATAGAGAAGGTACAAGAATTCAGAGCGGATCGTTTCGCGTCCCTCACACTGTGGTTTCACTTTTGCAACACTTACCAGCTGGACCTGTGTCCGCGCTGCCAACGGGGAGCACGGCAACCACTTTCGTCACCCGTCCCCTCTTGGCGCTGGGTCTGCACGACCTGTTCATCCGAATCTGCCCA
Organism: bacterium; assembly: GCA_029976805.1. GTDB lineage: Bacteria > Planctomycetota > UBA8108 > UBA1146 > UBA1146 > UBA12191. Next base: position 8,445 of record JAPOLY010000055.1, on the reverse strand, counting down.
TAGGCCGGTGGATGTCCCATCCGGCAATCCGGAGAGAGCAGATGCTGTGGCCGATTCAACTGGACCACACCATGGAGTGGGGTCGAAGCCGACCGCGCTGGTCCAGGCAAAACTGGCATTCCCAAAATTCAAAAATCGTGTAGCCTGAGTCCGGGCATTGCCGCTGCCCACAGACCCGGAAGGGTCCCATTGATGACGAACATGACGCTGTTGACGAACACCTCGATGACCAACCGCTTCTTCGGATCCCGTCTTCGAAGCAACGTTTCCATCTTTCTATTGTCGCTCACAGCGGCATGCATTCTCCAACACAGTTTTGATCAATTGCGCCTGAGTCCGATTCAGGAGATGTATCAAAAAATCGATCAACTCCCTCTGGAAGACTCTCAAAGAGTTGCTCTTCGTGCGATTCGCAATCTCTATATTGAAGAAACTGCTTTGGAAACCGGTTCAGAGATCACTTCAGATTTCCTGCTTTCTGTCTCAGGAATACTGACCGAAGACCAATTTCTGGAGATCTCGGGGCGAGCCAAGGATGAACGCCAGAAACTTCGGTATGAACTTCGGCAGATTCGTGCTGAGATGGCTTTGAGTGCAGAGGGGATTCTCCCGCCTCACCGATAGGAGAACTCAACCGTGCCAAACCGCCCGCGTTTATCTGGATTGACACTGATACTGAAGTTTCTCTTCATCGCCTCATGCCCCCTGCTCATCTTTTCGAGCACCGGCTGCCAGGGAATTGATAAAGCCGGATCCAGTCATTCCGATCGCTTTTCTTCCCGTCGTCAGGCGGAAATCCACTGGAGCCCCACCCTTTATTTCGGAGACATACGATTTCGTTTTCAGCTTCCCGCAAACCAGCAGGATGCAGAACCCAACTTCGGTCACCTCAACAGGATGGATTATGTCGAGGTCGATGGCGTTCGCGTTTATCGCGACAGAAAACGTTTCAAGATCGGGTCGACTAATTTCCGGTGGGACAGAGACAGTATCATCTGGATTCACTCTCCACCGACAGACACCACTCCCTTTCAACGACAACAGGGTTCTGCAGATCTGACGTTTTTCGGTCATGGGACTGACGCCGTCGTCGAAGAACAAAAACCCGATGGTGGATTCATCTGGACCTACATGAATGCACGAATCACATTGACCGCTGACCAACAACTCACCTATCAATACCGGGGCGCACAAACCCCCTACCCCGGGAAAACGCCCCTGATTCTGGGCCCCCAGGGGGAATTACTGGAGAAACGCAGTCGATGAAAACCCCATCTGAACCACACGGTCACCTGATCGACTTCGCTCCGGAAGAGTTGGACCAGCGCCTCAGCGAATGGTGTGAACAACAACAGCTCCCCGCATACCGGAGTCGCCAGATCCGGGATCACCTGATCGATCAGCGAGTTTTGCTGGCTTCGGAAATGACCTCCCTGCCCAAAGCGATCCGGGAGGAATTGACGAAGAGCCTTCTTGCTCCTGCAGTGACCATCGAAACGGTTCTCCGTTCCACGGATGGGACCCTCAAATTTCTCTTCCGCCTGAAGGATGGCAAATCGGTTGAAGCGGTTTGGATTCCGACACAGGACCGGGGAACTCTTTGTGTCTCGAGTCAGGTTGGCTGCGCCGCAGGATGTACTTTCTGCGCAACGGGGACGATGAAGTTGTCCCGAAACCTCACCTCCAGTGAAATCGTCGGCCAATGGCATGCGGTCGATCACCTGACTCGAGAGGAAGGCAAGGTCGGTGTCACCCAGATCGTCTTCATGGGTATGGGTGAACCGTTACATAATTTTTCTAACGTGTCCCGATCCCTGCACTGGTTGACTTCTCCAGAAGCCTTTGGAATGAGTCCTCGCAGGATCACGGTTTCCACTGTCGGCATCGTTCCGAAGATTCGGCCCCTGATCGAAGAGCATCCCCAGATTCGTCTGGCGGTCAGTCTTCACAGTGCCGTCGAGGAAACCCGTGCACGCATCGTTCCGATTCAGTCCAAACATTCCCTGTCTGAACTTCTCGATACACTCTCCAGACTGCGCAATACGATCCGCCGTATCAGCCTGGAGTATGTGGTGCTGCCCGGCGTCAATGACGACATCCAGGAAGCACTGGCCCTGGCGGCTTTTGCCCGCAAATGCCACGGTCACATCAACCTGTTGCCCTTCCACCCCTTCGATGGCGCACCTTTCAAAGCAGCCGATGACGAAACAGTCGAACGTTTCCGGGAGGAAGTCAGTCGGCATTACGATGGCCAGGTAACTGCCCGTCGCAGTCGCGGACTCGATATCGACGGTGCCTGTGGCCAACTGGTACTGAAAAGTGGAGACGCCACCTCTGGTCTGTAGTTCGATCGAAAGGTCGGTCTCCTGCTGATCCCGCTTCCACTCAGCAAAATCGCCATAAAAAAAGGGTGCGACCGAAGATCGGTCGCACCCTTTTCTTTTCAGTCAGATTGGTGACTAGCGGCCACCCTCCTTGGATCCCTCAGCAGGAGCGGGAGTGGGTTTCTGGTCCGGCTTCGGAGCGGGCTTCGGCTTGGGCTTTTCCCAGACTGGCTTGGGTTTCGGCTTCGGCTTCTCCCAGACCGGCTTCTTTTCACCATCCTTGGCTTCGCCTTCAGCTCCACCCTCGGCCTCTTTGGCACGGGCAGCCTCACGCTCGCGACGAACTTCTTCAAAGGAACGGCCATCCGGGCGGCCAAAGATGTTGGAGGAAACGCCGCCGTTGAGGGTGATCTCGTCAAAGTTCACCTCAAGGCTCAGCTCACCATCCTCGAAAATCTTTTTGGAGATGGGGGTCTGGATCCACTGGTTGCGGTCATCGCTGAAGCGGATACGGGTGTAATCCTCGTAGAAGACCTCTTTGGTGATGACTGCGGGCGGCTGACCCTCTTGCCAGGTCTTGCGCAACAACAGGCCATCTTCGTCATTGAAGGCAAACAGCATTCGCTGGTTCCCTGCAAAAGAGTTCAACTCCACGATCTTGCAACTCTTGCCCTGCACAGTATCCGTACCGGCCATCTTGGCGATGTAGCCATTGTCCGAGAAGGTACAGAAGAAATCATCGATATGCTTGTCCCAGACGAACACGATCAGGGTTTTGCCCGCCAATGGGGATACCGCCCCCATGGCTTTGACAAACGCTTTTTCGCCGTCGTAAACCTGCACAAAGTTGAGAGGCTCATTGTTTTTGGTCAAGCCGAGACCGGGAAGCTGCCACTCCTCGCGAATCATCAAGGCTCCGTCATTGCGCTTGAGGAAACGGGACATCTTCATGATGGTCTCGTTGGTCGGTTCAATCTTCTTGTTGCGGAAGCGCTCGACCCGATCCTGAATACTCTTCAGGCGCTCTTTACCACCGACAGCCTCCAGATAGCGGTCGACGACCGCCACTGCTTCAGGCTCACTGGTAGGAAGGCCCAAAATGTCGTCGACCTCGCCGGCTGCAGCGTCGTCGACAGCAGGGGTCTCCTTGGCTTCTTTGGCAGGAGCAGGGGGATCCTGAGCAGGTGAATCCTGAGCGCTGACACCTGAGTTGATGGTCAGCAAGCAAAGGGCTGACAGGGCGGCTACAGCAAGCCATTTTGTGATCGATCCAGCGTTCATCGCTGAGTTCCTTCCGGTTTCAATCCATTCGAAATCAATGGAGAAAGAGCATTTTGCCACTCCTTCTTCGGGACGACCGGCGTCCCGCAAAGAAGCGTACTGATTCCCTAGTCCCCTGCCGGAGACCTCATTCGGAATCTTGATGGATTCAAGGATACAAGGATCGCCCCTGCGGGTCAAAATGACCCGGATTCTCCCTCAGAAATGGACATATCGGTCCCGGAGGCGGTGACAGGCAATCCTTCGGAAGTTCCCAAAAGATGCACGAACCCCTCCCGCCGCAACCAGGAACGCACCTGGGCCAGGGGAACAAAGAGACCCATATGGGGCACGACCATGGGAGAACGCTTGCCATAGGTGTAGATCATGCTGCTGATTCCGACCAATTGGCCATTTTCCGACAGAAAGATTCCCCCACCGGAGTTGCCGAAAAAGGTCGGCGCACTGACCATCCAATAAACTTCGTCACCCACCTTTTTGTACTGGGAAGAGATTTCACCGTGAGTCGGGATCGGCTGATTGCCCAGAGGGCAACCGACCGCATAAACCGGATCGAAAACGGAGAGTTGTTCACAAACTTCTTCCGGGGCTACATCAGCCAGATAAGGCCACGGCTGACGACACTCGATCCTCAGCAGGGACAGATCCGCTTCCGGGTATGCCACGACTTCAAGCCCGGTACAGGAATCCTCAGAGACCCTTCCCAAGTCGACATCAAAGAAATGAACGTCGACAACGGTCTCGTCATAGTTGCTGAAATCGCGGACTTCCTCGACCACATGGTAGGCAGTGACGACCCAGACGTACCAGTTTTGCTCCGGCCCCGGTTCGTTGGCAACGACGACTCCGCTTCCCACAGTGCCATTGCCCTTCATCTGGACAATCGGATAGATCATGCGTTCCATTTTTGTTTTGGATCGGCCTGGAGCAGAGACATCCTCCACGGAAGTCACCGGCTTCGGCATGCTGAGATCCCTCTTTATTTCAGGGACCTGACGGTTTTCAACCCAGCCCTGCAAACGACTTTCGAAGTCCTGTTGGGATGCTTGCCATTCACTGCGCAATTTCCGCGTCAGTGTTGCACTGCGATTTTCGAGATCGAGGAGAAATTTGCTGCGCTCCTGGGCTCTCTCATCGAAGGGCAGGGAAACGGTGCCGGTGACGGATCCCGTCGTGTCTTCAGCAATAGCGGAGTGGGAATCAGTAGCAGCGGGAGCCCCTTGGGGAATTCCCTTCAACTCCCATTCGGTGGGAATTGGAAAGGTTTCCGCCAGTGCCTTCTGAGCGGTGACCGGAGTTTGGGCATCACGCCACAATCCGTTTAATCCGAGGGTCAAAAACACCGCTGAGACGACCAGTGGCAACGTTCTGGAGCTGTTCTGATTGGTCACCGATTCCCCATTTCCGCGCAGTCCGCTCCCGGAAGGATCTGTTCCTTCGTCGAAGAGAACTCACAGAGGAGATTACGATGGCTTAACAAACTCCGGCAAAAGCGTGCAGCCCCTGACCATGGCCCAAACGGCGCCAATTTGCGATTGAAGGTATTTCAGGGGCGTTAATCAACTATTGGGATCGAAAAACGGCTCTTCGGGTGGAGATTCTTCCGCAGATTCAATTCCCTGCGAATAGACCAGCTTGAGAAGACGGTCGGGAACATGAATCACGCGATCTGCAGATTTCCCACCGGTCCGCTCCTGAACCTTGTTCAATTCCAGAGCCTGATCGATGACCTGGTTCTTGCTCGCTTCAAGCTCCACAGTCATCCGGTCCACCAGAGAGTCGTTAACGAAAACCGCCAATTCCACTTCAGTCGGTTGCAACAACTCATCGCTGTGCTCCGGCCACGATTCGGAAGTCAGTGGTCCCGCCTCCCCCAACTGGTCCCAAAGTTCATGGGCCATGTGAGGGGCAAAGGGAGCCAAAAGAATCGTGAAGGTGCGCAAGGACTGCTTGTCCACCTCTTCCATGGAGAACTCGTCGCCGCGGAGCAACTTGATAAACTCCATGAAGGCACTGACCGCCTTGTTCAGTCTGTAGGTACGAATGGCACGGGTCACCCTGCGAATCAGACGATGCTTGGCGACCAGTACATTTCGACTGACAAACTTGCCCTTGCCAATCCGCTGGGTGATCGCTTCGTGGGTTCGCTGGAGGAAACGGGCACAACCCTTCAGGCCCTCGTCACTCCATTCGACATGATCCTGAGGAGGCCCCATGAAGAGCAGGTGCAACCTCAGGGCATCGGCCCCGTAATGATCGAGGTATTCACTGGCGATGACCCTGGGACCCCTTCGAGTGACCTCAGCCTCATTGTCGTTGGCGGTTTCCTGCGATCGAATCCGTCCCTGATTGAAAAGTCTTCGGTAGGGTTCCTGCCTCGGGGTCACCCCCAGGTCGGCAAGGAAGTGGCTGACGAAGCGCACGTACATCAGGTGCAACTCCGCATGCTCGATCCCTCCGACACAAAGATTGGCCGGAGTCCAGCGCTGGAGGTGCTCACGACTGGCAATAGCTTCAGAAAATCGCGGATCCAGACAACGCAAATGCCCCCAGCAGGATCCGATCCAGTCAGGCATCGTGTCGACACTGCGAAGCGCGCCCTTCCCACAGGAGGGGCAATCCACCGCTCTCCATTCTTCGAATGAGGCCAGCGGGTTCTCTCCGGCATCCACCTTCTCGAGACGTTCCACCTCTGGCAACTTTACGGGAAGAGACGACTCTGCCACGGGAACGGTGCCACATTCTTCACATTCGATCATGGGGATCGGTACTCCCCAGAAACGCTGACGATCAAAAACCCAGTCGTGCAACTTGTAGTCGATGTGGGGCTCGGTCAGTCCCCTGGATTCGAGTGAGCCTTGGAGCCTCTTCTTTTGATCGGAGTTCTCCCCCCCCTGACGACGTCTGGGAGGACGGCGACGTCGGCGGCCTGAATTGGCTCCGGCCCCCGTCAGCGGGATTCCATGTCGATTGGCAAACTCCTTGTGAGCCTCATTCTCCTCGGGCATCCCCAGAATGGCCCCAAAGCGGATGTCAGGCATGACGTAACTGCTGACCCAGATCGGAATCGGTTCCAGAGTTGCGGGATTGAGAGCGTATGCCCCCGTCGCGACTCCATCCGATTCAGCCCGATTCGCCATACGTTCACGTTCATCCAACTGGGCGACGCGCTCCTGCAAATCACGAACATCGTCTTCCAGAATCGGGTCGACGATCTTTTCCAGAAGCGGGTGCTCCGGACACAACACCACGAAGCTCGCTTCCGGCAAGGCTTCAATCTTGCGAGCGAAGACATCCAGCTCTTCCCAGCCGTCGTAAAGCTCGGAGCTGGCCTTGAGAACCAACTTGGTTCCTTCACGGCGGCCGATCCAATTCCGTTGAAGTGCCTTGGTTCGCGGAGGCCATTTCAGATTCTTGAGACCGGAGTGAAGCGGCTCTGCATAGTCGGTGATCGCCACCTTCCAGCCAGCGTCATCCTGATGGACGAGCCCCTTCTCCCGTAACTGCAGGAAAAGCCACTGCGACCAGCGATAATCTTCGGGATCGCTGGTGTCGACTTCATGATCCCAGTGAACCAGTGCGCCAAACCGGCGCAACTGCTCACGCATCAACTCGACTCCCTGATCGACCACCTGTCTGGGTGAGATTTCTTTCTGTCTTGCTTCTTCTTCAACCGAGGCCTGGAAGGAATCCCAGCCGATGGGACGCAAGACCCGTTTCCCCCGGGACTGCTGATATCGGGCGACGACATCATTGGTCGCCACCCCCCTCAGCTGACTGACACTGAAACCATCCAGCGAAGGGTAGGGAAACATGTCGAGGGAGAAAAAGGTACGGGGTCCGCGACGACGGCGACGACGGGGAGGTTCTCCTTCGGAATCCGCTTCGGAAGCGACCTTCGGCGACTCCTCAACTGGAGACTTTTCAGCCGTTTCGTCAGACTCGACCGTGGTTGACAATTCGGCCCCATCTTCTGTATGCAATCCGTCGCCAAAGCCGGAATCCCCATCCGATGCTGCAGCGGTGTCCGGCGATGTTGGCGGACCTTCGACGGAATCATCCGTGACTTCAGATTCAGCTGTTGAAGATTCAGGTTGGGATTCGGACGGATCACTGGCAGATTCTTCCGCCAATTCCCGAGCTCTTTCCTCATCGTCGGTTTTCACCGGGGAGGGCAACGGGTTTTCCCGCCACATTTCCTGCCAGCGTCTCTCAATATCTCTCAGATCCACGCCCATGGGGGCCTCGATTCAATCATGTGAGGATTTCCGGGGAGGGATCGAAATCCTTGTGGCGGCCCCGAATCACTTCGCTGGGCCTCCGACAATCTCCCTGGGCCGGAAGAGTCTACAGACCCCATCAACAGCCTCAGAATCCATAGGTGAATCGTAGGTGGAACCGGCCTCCGGGACAATCGGTTCCCTTGACGCAAGACCTGCCACGGATATGCTTTGGGATTGGGCGTGGATGCTTGCTGGAGTCAGTGTCAGGAGTCAGTGTCATTGGCCTCGCAGCCCCCACCCAACCCAAATCATGGGCCTGTAGCTCAGCTGGGAGAGCGCCACACTGGCAGTGTGGAGGTCAGGGGTTCGAGCCCCCTCAGGTCCACCAATCTCAAACCTTGACCCCAAACGGCCTTTACGCTGTTTGGGGTTTTCTTTTGCGCCAGGGATCAAAACTCGAATCCGAACTTCAGGGATTTCATCGACCATTCCACCGCGATTCGTGTGTAAACTGCTCCTGAAATGCGTAGTTACCTCCCATTCCTACTGATAACCGCAGCGCTTGCAGGGTGTTCCCCCATGAAGGGAAACCTCACTTCATCCTCTGACACTTCCGC
>JAPOLY010000082.1 GCA_029976805.1 bacterium | reverse complement strand
CCCAGCCTCCGACACGGATCAGGTATTGATCTCCTGCATGGACCGGAAAATCGGAGATTCTCGAGAAGTACTGCTGACAGACCCCACCCAGTCCATTGGCCGATCCCGGGGCGTCACCGTTGCAGGCCAACTGGATGGGTGCCTGACAATCACCCGAATAGATGGCGAGATCGGTGTCCCAGCCATCGAGATCGCAGGTACTCAAAGTCAGTTTGCCATAGCTTTGTGCTGTGTAGGTGAACCAGACATCGTCTTGCATGTCGCCTGCAGCTCCCTCACCGCATCCCGGATTCCAGGGTTCCGATCCACTGGTTGCAGAAGCCGTGTCGAGAATGTGGATTCCTTCTGTCAGGGCGATGGCGGCTTGGCAGGTATCGTTGGGAGGAGGTCCCAGGCATACATTGGCAGATCGTGGAGAATCGCCACCGGAAGCAGAATCCGCAGGCCCGATGGCAAAGGGCGCATTGCGCTGGTCCGGACAGCGTTCCACGAGGAAGGGCATCGTCGATCCCATGGGACCGACTGTGGTCATTCCATAGATCCGTGGACCAGAGATGGGTTGGCCCCCTTGACTGGCAAGAGGCTCCCTCAAAAGTGAGACACTGTCGACAATCTGGCCCCAACCCATGAGATCGATGGTGCCGTCGTCATCCGTATCCAGATCGGTTCCCTGAGGGACGGTCAAAGACTGTACGAGAAGAACCGTCAGATTGGTGTTGTCCTCCAGGCCGAGTTCTCCCTGATCCAACACAAGGTCGGCGGGAGCAGTCATGAATCCATCTTCGGCGGTGATGTGATAGTTCAGTGGAGTGATGGAAGATCCTGCAAGATCGATGACGGAACGAATGACCCCGCTGCCACCGACGGGATCTGAGCCAATGGTCAAGAGTGAAAGACCATCGAGATCCTGTGGCAATCCAGCCAACTCGATGAACTCTTCAGGATCAGATCCGAATTGCTGAGCCCTGATTTCGTTGATGTAGGGTAACAGGGGTTTCCATTCGAGAAGGAACTCCCCACTTCCGGAGACACCCGGCTGGGATGCTCCGAGACGGAACCGATAGATTTCTCCCCCGGTCACCGGAACTTCAGGAGTCATGGCACTTCCACCGGTGCAGGGAGTTCCGTCGCAGGAAGCGGAGATCGCTTCCAGTGAATCACAGGAACCGCGATAGATTTCGAAGTGGCCTTCGAAACCGGTGAGGTTACAGGTCGAGAAGCTCAGAAATCCATCACTGGGCGGTACATATCGATACCAACGATCGGTATGGAGTGTCAGGCCGGCACAGGCAGGGTCTGTCGATCCATCGAAAGGATTGGGGCTGTCAGACATTCCCGTGGTCTCAAAGGGGTTGGCTCCACGGGCGGCAGGAATGGCCGACTCGCACTCATCTCCAGAAGGGCCGGGTCCCTGATCATCGATCACGACGCTCAGCAGGGGCTGCTCCAACAATCCGATATCCGCCAGTGTGCGATAGTAGATGCCGCACTCAGGGGCCCAGAGCCAGGTATCGCCACTTTCTCCTGCAGTATTACCACCCGGTCTGAAGATATTTCCCGTCCCCGGGCCGCCACTGTCAGCGACCCAAAAGCCGACCACCACTTGCGCCCCATAGGGAATCAAAGCCGGTTGGTCGAGTGCGATTCCCTGAATCGTTCCAGACATCGATTCGGTCACCGTAAACAACTTCTCATCGATCAGATGCATGTCCGCATCAGGTGCACCGCCATTTTCATCGATGTACAGACGCAACGCAGTCGTCAGTCCGTTTCCGACGAGGTAGTCCACTTGTCCGATACCAATGTTGATTCCGATGACACGGACACCGTCGTTGCAAGCGAACTGGCCGGTATCAAAGGAGCGAAGCAATTCATTCTCGGTATGTTCTGGAGTCCAGGCGCAGATCTGAACGATCTGAGAGGCGTCATTGGGGTCATTGTTTTGAGTCAGGATCGAAGGGCAATCCGAGCAATCTGCAGAAGTGTCGCACTCCCAGTCTGCGCAATCGACGAGACCGTCGAGGTCGTTGTCGATGCCATCTCCACAATTACCGGATTCAGTACAAGCGGGTGTTCCCAGGCAGTCAGAGTCATAGCAATCAGCAAGGCCATCGGCATCTTCGTCACCCGGTTGGGTGCAATCTTCGGGGGCTTGCCCAGAGTAGTAGATGAAAAGTTGTCCTGCTCCTTCACCAAGATTGTAGCTGCCGATACGGATCAGATAGCGGGTTCCCGCATCGACGGGAAGATTGAGGATCTCGGATTGAACAGAACTGCAATCGAGTCCATCACCATTGCAGCTGATTTGTTGAAGATTGTCGCAATCACCTTCGTAGACGATCAGGTCCGTATCAAAGAGAGTGTTCTCACAGAGTGAGATGTTCAGGGGGCCTGTTGAAGGGGCAACGAACTCAAACCAGATATCCTGATTTGCGAGACCGAGACCGCTTCCGGGACATACCGAAGAGTCGGGGACAGGAATCGGAATGGTGCTGCTGGTCATATCGCTGGTGTCAAATGCGGTGGGCCCCAGAGAAGCATTCAATGCTGCAAAACAGTCGTCTCCCGGAATTGAGTATTCAAATCGCAGAGTACCGCTACCGCGAGCTCCATTGAAACCACCCAATCGAACAAGGTAATCGACGCCCCCGACGACGGCAGTTCTGGAAATTTTGGAACCAAACCCTGCGTTTGGGCCACATGCGTCTCCGTCACATGCCAGTTGATTCGGGGAGGTACAGTCTCCGGCGTAGAGGAACAGATCAGTATCCAGACCGGCACTGCTTCCGGGACAGGTGGTCAGTTCGACGAAGCCGTTTTCGGGAACGGAGAATGAATACCAGAGGTCATTGAAAGCGCCACTGGCATCACAGTTTCCCAGCAGGGAAGTGGGGCCGCCGGTGCTTGCCAAGGTGTTGTCGAAGGGGGTGAAGCCCTCTTCAAGAGGAAAGGCGCTGTCGCATTCATCACCGAGGCAATCCGGAGTTCCCTGGCAATCAGGGTCGGCACAGTCGGCGAGGCCATCGAAATCTTCGTCTCCCTGACTCGAACAATCTTCCGGATCATTGGCGGGAGTCAGCGTGAGCTCGAGGTTGGCACTTCCGGTGGTGCCATTGAATCCTCCAACACGAATCAGATAAGTCACCCCCGGATCGACAGGTTGACCGACGATCGTGGAGGCAAAGCCGAAGCATGCATCTCCATTACAAGAGAGTTGACTGAGGTTGCCACAATCACCGCCATAGATGATCAAGTCCGTATCAAAACCTGCGGGGCAGGTGGTGACATCGAGGAATCCATTTTCGGTGGCGGTGTAGGAGAACCAGAGATCGCGGGTGGCGGTCCCAAGAAAGGAGCCCATGCATTGGGAGGGGTCCGTGGGGAGTCCGCTGTCTGTGGCGGTCAGATTGTCGAAGGCGGTCACACCTTCGAGGATCGTGAGGGCTCCGTCGCATTCGTCATTGACGGGCTGGGCAGAGACTCCCTGGGGAAGGAGAATCAGCAGCAGAACCAGAAGTGTGAAATTCTTGGACTGAGTCACGTTGACCACGTCTCCCGACAAGAAGTGGGGGGAGCGTCAGTCAGGCCGTCGCCTGCACCATCACGGATCCCCGGTCTCTGGATGCGGCAAGGCATCAGGCGGAGAAGGCCGCTGAACTCTTTGAATACCCCGCTACGGCTATTGTATTGAGTTTGTTAATGCACACAAGTGCCGAAACGGGAGCCTGAAGCCCCGAGCATCTTGGCAGGTTTTTTTGTAAGTCTTTTATTTTTATAGACTTGCTGCCTGGCTTGCGATCACGAAGGCTTCGACCTTTACGCGAATCGAGTGCGCATCGAGGCCACAGTGGCGATAAACCTCTGGAGAGGGCCCGCTGGGTGCGTAGTTCTCGACACCGATTCGCAGATGGGGCAGGGCACTGCCGTGATCGAAGAGGGCTTCTGCCAGGCAGGAGCCGAGTCCCGTATTCACAGAGTGATCCTCGACCGTCACCACGAAAGGCTGGCGGGCGATCTCAGCGAGATAACTGACATCGATGCGATCGGGAGTGGCGATATGTGCAAGGCCGACATCGAAGCCATCCGCGCGCAGGGCATCCACAGCAGTCAACGCCTGACCGGTCGGAGTGCCCATGGCGACGACCAGTCCAGAATTTCCACGGCGAATGAAATCGACTTGTCCCGGTTCAAAGGTGTATTCACCTCCGAAGAAAGGATTCCCCGATTCATCGAGGATCGTCGGCAGCTTGGATCGACCCATGCCAATGAAGGCCATCCCCGGAGTGGTCAGTGCATGACGGACGACCCGGTCTGTCTGATTGGGGTCCGCGGGAACAAAGATGCGCATCCCAAAAATGTTGCGCAGTAGACCGACGTAATCGATGCACTGATGAGTTTTTCCGTCTTCTCCGACATCGAGTCCGATGTGAGTACAGGCGATTTTGATCTCTGCGTGATTGATGTCACTGAGACGATGCTGGTTGTAAGTCTCGCAAACCCCAAACACACCGAAGTCTGCGAAGACGGTGGTCACACCGCAGGTCGAAAGGGCACCGGCACAGGTTGCCGTGTGATGCTCCTGGATTCCTGCCTGAAAGAAGTGGTCAGGGTAATCTTTGTGAAACGCATTCAGTTTGACGGAGCCTTCAAGGTCGCAATCGAATGCGGCGATGGGTGGATTGGTTCCATCGGTTGCCTGTGCCACCTCATGAAGTGCACGACCAAATGCACTGCGGCAGTCGGTTTTGGTCTCTGCATCGTAGGTGACAGCGTTACCGGGATTGAGATTCACCTTCACTCGGGGAAGGGTGGGGACGGTACTCTCCAGACGACGGGCGCGGCGCTCCTCAAGGAGGGCCATATCCCACAAGTCAGTGGGCTCACCCAGCTCGGCGACCGCCGCTGCCAACTCTTCCTTGTTGAGGGCACGGCCATGAAAATCGGCTTTATCCTCCATGAAAGAGACCCCCTTGCCCATCACCGTATTGGCGATGATGCACCATGGCTTGGAGGAATCTTCGCCCGCTTCGCGCAGGGCACCATAGATGGCGGCGGCATCATGACCGTCGATCTCAACGACATGCCAGCCATCCGACTCCCAGCCTGCTCGCAAGTCTTGCGGCATGATGTCATCGGTGTCGCCACCGATCTGAAGGCGATTGCGATCGATGATGGCAGTGATGCCATGAAGGTTGTATTTGACGGCGAAGCGACGTGCTTCACTGATCTGTCCCTTTTGTTGTTCACCATCTCCCATGGGAACAAAGGCACGAATCTCACGCCCGTGGATGCGATCTCCCAGAACCATTCCGCAAGCGGCAGAGAGTCCTTGTCCAAGGTTGCCGGTGGTCCACTCGACACCGGGGATCTCACGCTCGATGTGACCTTCGAAAAGGTTTTGCGTACTGCGGAAGGATGAGACGGCTTCCTGATTGTCGACGAATCCCAACTCGGCCAGCACCGAGTAGACTCCGGGAGAGGTGTGTCCATGACTGACAACGATGCGATCCCGTCCCTCTTTCCAGGGATCAGAGGCATCGACATTGGCACACGCCCACAGGGTCAAATAGGTATCGAGGGATGACATCGATCCGCCAGGGTGTCCTGATCCTGCAAGACTGGTCATCTGAATGATGGCTCTGCGACAGCGACTGACCGCCTCAGCATGCCAGGTGAGGAAGTCTTCTCCGGGGGTGGAGGGTTCGAAGGTGTGCCGGACCATGAGGTTCCTTTCCGGCCCGTGAAGGGCGGAGGGGGATCAGAGCAAAACCGCAACGAAAACAGGATCGAAATGTCAGTGTGATTTGCGGCCGAGCCGCCGCTTAACTGCGTAACATAGGCACGGGAAGCGGGGCCATCAAGGAACCCCGGGCGGTTGATTTTTTTTCACCGTGATGACACGGGGTGAGGCATGATGTCGGCAGCTTCAGAACGGGGCGATGAGGAGAGACGGATGAGCAACGAACAGGCATGGCAGCGGATTCGAGACATCGCCGATCTGGCGGTGGGGGCCCGATCCCGAATCGCTGGCACCCTCCTTCAGACCCCGCTCCGGCGAGTACTCCCCAACTCCATGCCTGATCAGGGTTTGGAAGTCTGGCTCAAGATGGAATGCTGTCAGGTTTCCGGCTCATTCAAGGCTCGGGGGGCGACCCATTTTCTTTCGCGCCTCATGGAAGAGTCCGCTCCCAGGGGGGTCATCACCTATTCGAGTGGCAACCATGGCCGGGCCCTTTCGGAAGCTGCCGCAAGACTGGATCTGCCAGCTGCCGTCGTCGCCCCTTCGACGATCGATGCGGTCAAGGCGGAAGCGGTCCGGGGAGCCGGAGCGGAGTTGGTTCTGGTCGGTCCGACCACGGATGAGCGGCGTCAAAAAGCGGAGGAGATGTCGCAGGAGCGCGATTGGGTCATCGTTCCGCCCTTCGATCACGACTGGATCATGGCCGGTCAGGGAACCATCGTCCTCGAAGCCATCGAGCAATTGGGCAAAACACCGGACCACCTGTGGCTGCCGGTGGGCGGAGGGGGACTCTCTGCCGGTTGCGCGGCTGTGGCCCGTATTCATGCTCCCGAATGTCAGATCCATGTCGTCGAACCGGAGGGGAGCGATGCCCTCGCCCGCTCGCTGGATGCAGGGGAACACCTTCGCTGTGAATCCCCTCAATCCGAGGCGGATGGGCTATTGCCACAGTCGGTGGGGCTGGGCAACTGGCAGGTTCTCTCCACAGCGGGCGTGATTTCCCACCGGATCAGTGACTCCGACCTCCTCTCCAGCCTGCGGATTCTGCAGCACCAGAATGGGGTCGGCGCAGAGCCCAGCGGGGTGTGTTCCGTCACCCCCCTGCTGACCTCATATGTCGGCGAGTCTTCCGAGACCCATGTCGCCGTCGTCAGTGGTGGCAATGTGGCCCGCGACCGCCTGCAACGACTCCTGGCTTCCTCCTAGCCACCTCCTGAGGCCGGGACCTGCGATTTTCCTCATGGACACTCTCCCCTTGCCAACTGGCAGTGGATTGCCTAGGGTTCAGGGACTTCGCCCCTGACGGGGGCGACCGTGGATTTCTTTGCCGATCGCTGGCACCGATCTCGCGGACAATTCCAAAGGGGGAATCAAGTGGAACAATTCTGGAGCAGCATCGAAGCCATCGGCGGTCTCATCTGGGGTCCCATGACTTTTATTGGCCTGCTGGGTGCGGGCATTCTTTTTACCCTGTGGACAAAAATCACCCAGTACCGGGTCATGACCCATGGGATCGACGTCGTCAAAGGGATCTACGATGACCCGGATGATCCCGGGGCGATCAATCACTTTCAGGCATTGTCTGCCGCTCTTTCTGCCACCGTCGGACTGGGCAACATCGCCGGAGTGGCTCTCGCCATCGGTGCCGGGGGACCCGGGGCACTGGTCTGGATGTGGATCGTCGGTTTCTTTGGCATGGCGCTGAAGAATGTCGAAATCACTCTGGCGATGATGTATCGCGATACCAGTGATCCCGATAATCCCAGCGGTGGAGCGATGCATGTGGTCAAGCAGGTTCTGGGAGACAAGGGACCCTTCCTGGCCACCGTCGGAAAAGTGGCGGGTACGCTCTTCTGTGTGACGCTGATCATTTCGACCATCACCGGAGGCAACATGTTCCAGGCGTGGAGTGTGGCCGGTCTCTCCGAGTCCTACTTCGGTGTTCCCAAACTGGCCACGGGCATCATTCTCGCCATGGTCGTCGGCATGGTGATCCTGGGCGGCATTCGCCGAATCGGAACAGTTGCCGGCAAGCTGGTTCCCTTCATGTGTCTGCTTTACCTCTTCAGTGGTATCGCCGTTCTGGTGATCAACGCCGGCAAAATTCCTGAAGTTTTCAGCCTTATTTTCAGCAGTGCGTTTGGAGAGACGGAAGCTTCAGGGGCCTTTATTGGTGGAACATTGGGGTACGCCTTCATGGTCGGAATGAAGCGGGCCCTCTTTTCCAATGAAGCGGGTCAGGGATCCGCACCGATTGCCCATGCGGCCGCAAAAACGGATGAGCCTGCTCGGGAAGGGATCGTCGGCGGTCTGGGCCCGTTTATCGATACCATCTGTATTTGCACCCTGACGGCTCTCGTCATTCTGACCACCGATACCTGGAACCGTCCTGCGGTCGGAGACCTCGGGGCTCCCATCGCTCTGACAAAGAGTCTCGCTGAAGATGGGGAGACTCTGATTGTCAGTGTCGATTCGGAGGCCTCGGTCGCGAATCTCCCGGAGCAGCGTCTGGATGATTGGTCGGTGGGAGACAAGTTTTTCCTGCGTGCACGAGTCGAGGGGGCGACCCACAAGGATCGCAACAACAATCTGGTTCTGGTCCGCGGCAAGGTGGTGAGCGGAGAAGTCGACCCGGAGCGACCGGATGCTCCCACGACTCTCAGCATCGCCTGGGGCTCCGTCGAACTTTCCGAATCAGATTGGCAGGGAAGCCCGGGCGGCACGACTCTTGAAAAGTCGGAAGCGGGAGGTCACGGCATCTTCCGCGATTACGAAGGTGCCCAGTTAACCGCCTTCGCTTTTGACCGGGTCTTTGAAGGGCTCGGCAAGTGGCTGGTGACGATTGCGGCGTGGCTCTTCGCCATCTCGACGATGATCTCCTGGTCCTACTACGGAGAAAAAGGAGTCACCTATCTGGTCGGGCCCGGGGGGGTGATCCCCTACAAATTGATCTTCCTCGTGCTGATCGTCATTGGTGCTTACGGCATCGAGTCTGCCGATGAAATGCTGTTACTGGCGGATCTGGGTACCGGATCGATGCTGGTGATCAACATTCCCATCATTCTGGGACTGGGTGGGTTGGCCGTGAAATGCCTGCGCGACTACGACCGCAAATTCCTTGCGGGAGAGTTCAAGCGTCACGACGGCTCCGAATAGCGAGAAGGGCTCAAGGAGGCCCCTGGGTCCATGGGCCCGGAGAGTCTGGAGTCAGCCAAAAAAAGCCCCGCGGATTGTCCGCGGGGCTTTTTTTGGGCTTCTGCGGTCGCCAACCCCCAGAAAAAGGGGGAGTGACCCTTGTGGTTGCTATAAACCCATTATTTTAAACAGGTTACGAAAAAAGGCGCAGCCGTCTCCGGATACGCCGTACAAAATAAGCCTTCGGTACAAGGCCTCCGCTTCAAAAAAACGAAAAAATCGTCAGCAGGGTTTTCCGGGAAGGAGGTCAGGCCAACAACAAGGCCGGAATCTCTCATGACAGCGGGCGAGACCCAAAAGCCAGACCCAAAAGCCAGACCAGGGGGGGAGCGGTCGTAAATCCATATTTTGGTTTGGTTTACGAAAAAAGGCGCAGCCGTCTCCGGATACGCCGTACAAAATAAGCCCTGGGTACAAGGTCTCAGCATTGAAAAAATCTAAAAAAGGTGAATTCGCTCAAAATAGCAGCTCCGAACCGGAGAACACCGCAGAGTGAGCACAGAGGGTGCACAGCGAGAAGGCAGAGATACGACTGAAGGGGCATAAGTCGTTTAAAAGCATTGGTTTACGAAAAAAGGCGCAGCCGTTTCCGGGTGCGCCGTATAAAATAAGCCTTCTGTACAAGGCCTCGGTTGAAAAAAACTTATCTTTTTTTCAACCGGGGCCTTTTCAACCGGGGCTCTGTCTCCATGGGCCAGGGTTAACCGGCCGGTTTCCCTTTCGGTGCAGGGACCGGCTTGGTCTGTGGTATTGGCCTCTTG
>JAPOLY010000018.1 GCA_029976805.1 bacterium | reverse complement strand
CACTGGACGCATTTGTGGATTCTTCGTAAATTGACCCGTGCGAGGTGAACATCACCTCTGATACGGACAAAATGCGGCCAATCCTGATGTTATCGCTCGATCAGGCCTGAACAACCGCAGTTCCGGGGCCCCAGAGCACTCCTGGAGTCCTGATCGAGCAATATCGAGAGGTGCCTCGTGACCCTTCCCCTCTTCAGACCTCTCCCCTCCGGGCGCAGTTTCGTCTTGGCCCTGATTTTCCTGCTTCTCACCGGCGGCCCCTCTTCTCCACCGGCTTTTGCGGCGGCAGGTCCGGCAACTTCTACCGCAGAGACTTCCACGACCGCAGACCTTTTGACCGCCCTGGACGAAGGCGACATGGAAACACTGTCGAAGTCGACCCCCGTCAGGATTCTGAAGACCCTCGGCAGAACCGCCCCCCAAGGGCGTCTCAAACCCGGGCAAACCACGCAGATAGATTTTACAGCGGAAGATGGCCGCGACACCCGCGTCTCCATCTATGGTCCCGCAGGTCGTCACCGCAGCTACGGACTGATCCTGATGCTCCACGGTTATGGCGGCAACGGTCGCTCTGTCGTCACACGCAGCTACCAGAACTTTGCCAACAAGAATGGCTACATCATCGTGTCCCCGGATGCCCAGCGTCCGGCAAAGGGAAAATGGAACGAGGATCTTCCAGAACAAATTCTTGGAACACCCACCCAGCACTGGTGGTCCTACCGCTCCGACGGCTTTGTCAATGGACTCCTCGACGACCTCTGTTGGAAGTACCCCATCGATCGCAATCGTGTCGTGCTCTCCGGCATGTCGATGGGGGGGTTTGGTTCCTGGAATCTGGGAAGTCGTTTCAGCGATCGCTTTTGTGCTGTCGCCCCGCTGGCTGGGGGACTGTGCATGAGAGATTACGAAACGGACGACCTCGATGAACGCTACAAACTTCTTCTCGGCAACCTGCGCTGGCTACCCTACTACTTTGTCCATGGCAACACCGACAACCTCGTTCCCGTCGTTTTCTCGGAAATGATCGAAGAGGTTCTGCTCGAACGCGAGTATGACCACGTCTACAAGGAGCTGGACGGCGTCGGTCACCAACTCGATCTTCGTGGGGGAGGCTCAATTCTTCCCGGTATACACCAGTGGCTGACCAAGAAACGCCGGGTCCTCGAGCCCGCCGAGATCGAACACCACGCCCTGAACACAGACCATGGCCGCCAACACTGGATTCGCATCGACGAGTTCGAAGAGGACAAGGAACCGGCGAAGGTCATCGCCAAAGTGGAAAAAGGCAACAGAATCATCGTCGATAGTGAGAACGTGAAGTCCCTGACCATCTTCGTCAGTAACAAACTGCTGAAAGAAAAGAACAGGATCACCGTTGAATGGAATGGCAAGGAAGTCCACGCCGACAAGGTCAAGGAAACCCACGAAGCGCTGATCGAATCGTGGAAAAAACGCCGGGATCCGTTTCTGCTGCACACACGGATGATCCAGTTGGGCCAGTCGGAATCCGAATAGGCGGCCCCTGCATTCTGAACGCTATTCCAGACAGGGATGGCCCAATAGCCTGACCGGGTTTCCCCCGTTTCTGACAAGAGCGCACTCTCAACAAGGGGATGAATGACATGATGAGAAATGATCGAGGTTCACCGAATGTCTTCTCATTTTCTTTCACAACTCCGCGATGACTCCGCCCTCCAGCCGAAGAGATGGCTCTGGGTAGCCCACGATCAGTTGCATCCTCAACTCAATCCCTGGGCCGGTGAATCCCCCGAAGAAACGGGGCTGATTTTTATCGAGTCGAAGCAGCGGGGGAACGCACGTCCCTACCACCGACAAAAGTTGGCTTTCCTGCTTTCAAACCTGCGACACCGTGCACTCGAAGCCCAAAGTGAAGGACACCCGGTTCGCTACCTGTTCAGCGATGACGACTATGGAGCGGCACTGACCGAGACAGCCAATGAGCTGGGGTCGATCCACGTGCTTCGCTCCCCCGAACGGGAAATCCGTGAGCAACTGAAATCCGCCATCGGTGACGGCCTTCTGCTGGAGCATGAACATGGTGGCTGGCTGACTACCCGGGAAGAGTTCATCGACAGCGTCGGTGATACCCCTCCCTTCCGAATGGATGCCTTCTACCGCCACTTCCGCAAGGTTTCTGGAGTCCTGATGGAAGACGGCTCCCCGGAAGGGGGCAAATACAGTCACGACGGTGACAACCGTCAGCCGTGGAAGGGGGACCCTCCTGCACCGGAGGATCCGGTCTTCGATGTCGACTCCGTCGACGAAGAGGTGACTGCGATGGTGTTGGCAGAGTTCCCGCACCACCCTGGGAACGTCGATCTCTCCAAGTTGCCCACCACTGCCGATCAGGCTGAAGAAGCCCTCCACTTTGCGTGCTCGGTAATCCCCGATTTCGGTCCCTATGAAGATGCTTTCAGTGAGCACTCACGGGCCCTCTTTCACACCCGCCTCGCCAGCCTGTTGCATCTACACCGGATTCTCCCGGAAGAACTGCTTCAGGTTGCCATCGAAACCCCGGCACCGCTCAACAGTCGGGAAGGCCTGATCCGACAACTGATCTGGCGTGAATACATGCACCACATCCATGAAATCACCGATGGTTTCCGCACTTTGGAGGTTCCGCGAACCACGGCCCCCTGTCGGGATGCACGCTGGGGTGACTTCAGCGGCAACAATACCGTTGGCAAGAGTGGGGGACGGGAGAGGCATCCGAACCGTCTGTCACAAAAGCAACCGTTGCCACCCGCCTTCTGGGGTCAGGAGAGTGGGCTGCGCTGTCTCGATGCCACCACCACTGCCGTCATGGAAGAGGGCTGGACCCATCACATTCCCCGTCTGATGATCCTCGGCAATCTCGCCAGCCTTCTCGATATTCATCCCCGTGAACTGACCGACTGGTTCCACGTCGCTTTCATCGATGCCTACGACTGGGTCGTCGAAACCAATGTCCTGGGCATGGGCACCTTTGCTGTCGGCGAATCGATGATGACGAAACCCTACATCTCGGGAACTCCCTACATTCATAAAATGGGGGATCACTGCAAGGCGTGCTCCTTTCACCCAAAAAAGAACTGCCCCATCTCGTCACTGTACTGGGCGTACCTGGAGCGGCATGGAGAAGCCTTTGAGGGAAACATCCGCATGGCGATGCCCCTCCGAACCCTGGCGAAACGCAGCGCTGAGCAAAAAAAAGCCGATGCAAAGACCTTCAAACAGGTTCTTTCGACCCTTCAGCGTGGAGAGATGCTCACTCCCGATTGATCCCGGCTACCGGGACCGATAGCCTCGACGATGAAGTCAGTCTTTCTGGAAAGTGGAACTGAAGCGATGATCGAAAAGATGAACTGGGTCGGAGAAATCAACGGCCATTTGGTGATCACCGATTCCGAGGGCAAGGAAACCACCATCGATCGCCCGGGAGATCTGGTTTCCCACCTGATGCAGGAAGAGTGTGCCTCAGGGCTGCAGGCCTCGATTCTGGTCCACGGTTACTGCCTGGCCACACAGGGTGTTCGATTGCCTCATCTGGTCCGTCAGGTGTTGCGCAAGACCAGTGCCTTTATTCGCAGTGTCGACATGAACTCGATGCCGCTGTATCAGGCCACGGAACACTTTCACCAGTTCTTTACCGATTGTTCCAGTGAAGGCGTCGAACTGCAGGAAGCGGTCCTCGCGGAGGTCCAACGCTACTGCAGTGAAAAGGTTTCCTGAGGTCAGTCGAGAAAGATCACTTCTCCTGAAGCGATATCGAAGACGGCTCCCGCAACCTGGAGCCCGTCCGGCTCAACAAAGTTGAACTTCTTCACCTCATCGACCGTCGCACGGACATGACAGGTGACCGCATCGTTGATCACCTCGGTCCTCGCCGATCCGGATGATTGCAGGTAGGCCTGTTGGACCTCCTTCAACCCCGGCTGAATCAAATTGCGAACCCGGTCCAGGAACGGGATTTCATCCGCTTCGGGATCGGAGAGAGCGAGCGTTGCCTTGACCGCTCCACAATCGCGGTGCCCCAAAACCAGAACCAGTCTGGAGCCGAGGCCATCACAGCCGAAGAGGATGCTCTCGCGCATGTGCTCATCGATCACATGACCCGCAACCCTTTGGACAAAGAGCTGGCCGCAACCCTGTTGAAAAATCACTTCGGGGGGAACACGGGAATCCGCGCAGGACAAGATGACAGTGTGGGGCTTTTGCGGAGGAACCTCGCCCGGGTCGGGAGTTTCGATCCTCACCGATTCACCATCACTCTGAACCGCTGCCACAAAGCCGGCGTTTCCGGACTTCAACCGCTCCAGTGCATCCTGTGCAGAAATCATCACTGACCCCTCTCACTCGGCAGGATACCGAATGGCAGGGACCTGCGCTTGTGATTCCCGAACTGCAACAGATCAGGAAGGAGGCGGCAGCAGTGTCGTGCGGATCTGGCGCTGTTCACCGGCGCGCTCGAGGGTGACCTCGACTTCGACACCGGGTCGGTACCCTTCCATCAATGAAAGGAACTCTCCCAGCGTAGGGGTCGGACGCCCATCGACAGCGACGATCATGTCCCGAACTTCACCCTCCAGGACACCTTCCACTCCCAGCGAAGCGAGAGGTTCATCCGCCTCGACGATGACAACCCCATCGAAACGACTGGCGCTGGTTCCGTTGTAGGGAACAAATCCGAGGATCGGTCGCTGCACCTCACCATGAAGGATCAGATCAGGAACGGTTCGCATCACCGTATCCACAGGGATGGCAAAAGAGATGCCGGCGTTAGCACCCGTGGGACTGTAGATCGCCGTGTTCACTCCGATCAATCGACCGGCGCTGTCGAGCAATGGTCCCCCTGAATTGCCGGGGTTCACCGCCGCATCCGTCTGGATGACATCATGAATCGTTGTGTCTTGAAGGGACTGAATCTCTCGACCCAACGCACTGATCACTCCACGGCTGAGGGACTGGTCGAGACCAAAGGGGTTGCCGATGGCGTGAACACTCTGTCCGACCCGCAGATCTCCGCTGCTTCCCACCGGAATCAGATCGAGACCCTTGGGAAGTTCCTCAACCCTGAGAACCGCCAGGTCCTTCGCCCTGGAAAATCCGACGATCGTCGCGGGTGCCGTCGTACCGTCACTGAAAGCGACGGTGACTCCGGCCGTGGCGCGGGCAACGACATGATAGTTGGTGACCACATGGCCATCGAAATCCCAGATAAACCCGGTCCCGGTACCCGCCGTTCGCTCATAACCCACGTTATTGAAGAGGGACCCCACCGTCTGCTTGCTGCGCACGTTGACCACCGTGGGGGCAGCTTTTTCGAACAACTCGACCAGGCGGGCCTCTTCAGTGGTCAGGGCTCCTCGGGGAGTGACGGTACGATCTTTAGTCGCCGCTTCTCCTCGCCCGACAAAAAAGGCCGCTGCAGACAAAATTGTCAGAATCAGCCCCAGGGACAGAACTCTGAAACGGATACAGGGAGCGATCGACATGACGCCTTCCTCTCGAAGATTCCTGTCACAGATCAACAAAATCTCGACAGACACAACAAATCAGGGTGTCATGGTGTCATGAAACCCGAAAACCACGCATCCCCATCCACTCCAGACGACAAAAATGCGACCGGAGAACCGGCCGGGGGGGAACCGATCTCTCCGGTCAGGGCTGACCCACAGCACCCCGCCTCCGGTGAACTCTCCAACGAAAACCATCCGGCGCGCGCCGCCGGACTTTTCATCGCGATTGCGGGAATCTTGCTATGGGCTGACTTATGGACGAAATCGGCGGCGTTCCGGTTCCTTGATGTCCGAATCTTTACCACACCGGACGGAATGCCGGCGGTCACACAGTCGGACATCTACGAAATCTTCCCCGGCTTTGCCCTCGAAGCGGCTCTCAATCTGGGGGCCTTCAATGGTTGGTTTGCATGGGCTCCCGGCATGCTCATCGGGGTTTCTCTTCTCGCTCTTCCCGTCTGTTTTTATATCGCCACCTTCCGCTCTGATGGTCGGCTGATGGTGACCGCCCTCGGATTGATCGCTTCCGGTGCCGCAGGCAATCTTTATGACCGGGCTCTCATCGGTGGGGTTCGCGACTTCATCCGCTGGTCGATTCAATGGGGAGAAAAGGAATACGTCTGGCCCAACTTCAATATCGCTGACAGTGCCATCGTTTGCGGAGTCGCACTTATTCTCTGGATGGAGTGGAGAAGGCCGGCCGAGTTGCCCGCCAACCCTCCAGAAGCAGAATCAGCAGCGGCAAACTGAAGACCCAATAGCCGGTTGCCTCCGGAAACTCCCAGACCCCTTCTCCGCGCCAACGATCGAGTACTCCATAGTTGAAGAGCACGGTGACGGTCAATAGAAGAGACCCTGCCGAAGGGCTGATCACGACCGGTAGCAGCAGCCACAGGGCGTACCAGGGATGCAGGGTCGGGCTGAGCAACAGGAATCCCAGCATCAGGATGCGCGTTGCCTGCCAGGTCTCCCGGTTTCTGACCCACCAGGCCAGCACCCACCAGGCCGCCACCATAAGCACTCGCAGAACCCGGGTCGTCAGATCGGTGGCGTCATGCACATCCGCACCGATCAAAAACCCCAAAGCCTCAAAGAGCCATCCCCCTGAATACCAGGTCCCGGCATAGGCACCGAGACCCTCGGTGACCGGGGCATCCCAGACAGGAATTGAAAGCAGGGCGATGACGATCAACAGGCCGACAAAAATCAGAGCGGCACGCACACCCAATTTCTTCATCAAATGAAAGAAAAGGCCTGCGGGGACGAGCAGGGTGGCTGTCGCCATCGACAACAGGGCCGCTGCCCACCGAGCACGTTTCAACTCCATAAAGATCAGTGCGCCAGCCAGAAACAACAGTGCCAACAGATGAACGTGCCCCCCGATGGCGCTCTCCAGAATCGGTAACGGGTGCCAGCACCAGTAAAGGCTGCGCCTCGGATCGAGACTCTTCCTGTGCAACCAGAACATCAGCAATCCACCGATGGCCAGATCCACAAGAACCATCGCCCACCTCCAGCTCTCAGCACTCTGTGCAAAGAACCGGAAAGCACCCTGAGCCACCGGGGGATAGACGGTGGGGATCTCCGGATGATTGATGCGTTCCCTTACCTGTTGCCAATCTTCCGTTGCGGCAATCGTATCCAGCGAGGGATCTGCGGGGGGCACACCGTAAGGGGAAAGACCTTGCCGCTGTACTTCCCCATCCCACAGATAGCGCCAGAGGTCATCACTGAGCAGGGGGTCTGTCGTAAGCAACAATCCTCGGACGATTGCCGCTCCCAATAAAATGACGGTCAGTGCCTGTGCTTTCGGAACCCGTTGGAACCAGAGGTGACCCACGCCCATCCAGACCGCCAGGGCCACCGCCGCAAAAATATGGGGGCTGAGTGGTGCACGCGGATCGAGATCGACGATGGTCTCGCCCCAGAATCCCCAACTGAAAACAAACAACAGCAACAGGGAAAGCGATCCAAACCACACCCCGGGAAACCGCTTCACCTTCAGACCTCGATCCACAAATCGCCCGATTCCCGAACGTCTACTACCGCACCCGCGGGAATCCACGAGAAGGTGGTCCAGCCCTCGATCAACAGGGGACCTTCCCTGCGTACCCCTTTGACAAGAGATCCCTGACCCATGCGGGGGATCTGCTGGAAGCCCTCACGGGAGTTGAGGTAAACACGGGACTCGACCGCATCCATCCGCTTCTCTTCAATCGTTCCCCCGGAATCGCCGACCGTAGCGGTCACAGAGACGCGAAGCGCGACCCCCTCGATCTCCCGATCTGCCATTCGATAACCGAATTGCTCTTCATATCTTTGGCGGAATTCTTCCGCAGGATGGTCGCCCCATTCGATTTCGAGATCATGGGACTGCCCCTGATGTCGCGCTCTCAGAAATCTCTCGATAACCAAGTGGTCTCTGGCAACTCCCGCCATCCTTGACACCGCCAGCTCTTCCAGCCGCTGTGCCAACGCGTCCAGCTCATCATCCCGTTGTTCTGGCAATCTCCTCAACAGAACGGCTTCCGCAGATTCAGTCCAGGGCGATTGCAACAAACCCCATGCGCTGAAGCATCCCGCCCCTGCGGGAATTCTTACCCGGGGAATACCACAGGAGCGCGCCAACTCGACGGCGTGAAGAGCTCCTGCACCACCGAAGCAGACCAGTGTTGCCTCTCCGGGGTCTTGCCCCCGCTCCGAAGAAACCTTGCGCAGGGCTCGTTCCATCTCATGGTTGGAGACTTCGATGATCCCCAGCGCCATTTTTTCGACACTCCAGTCCAACTGTCTCGCCAAACGCATCAGTGCCTGCCGGGAAGCCTCCACATCGATGGTCGTTTCTTCTCCAAGGCGTGCATCCTGCGGAAGACGCCCGAGAACCACGTGAGCATCCGTGACCGTCGCGTGTTCTCCGCCGCGACCATAAGCCGCAGGTCCGGGATCCGCACCTGCACTGTGGGGGCCCACCCTCAGGGCACCTCCAGCATCAATCCAGGAGATAGATCCGCCTCCGGCTCCGACGGTATGGATGTCGATCATCGGCACCGCGATGGGAACACCATCCACCAGCGTATTCCGCTGTCGGAAATGTCGGGAGTCTCCACCGACCAGGCTGACATCGGTGCTCGTTCCACCCATGTCAAAAGTGATCGCTACACCTCCGTCACCGCTTTGTTGGGCTGCCACCACTCCGCCCGCCGGACCGGAGAGCACCGTCTTCACCGGCTCACTGGCCAAGGAAGACCAGGGTCTGGCCGAACCGGCAGAATCCATCACCCTCAACTGTGCGGGGCTCAATCCCCGGGCCAGTTTCTGCAGGTATCCCTGCATCACCGGAGCCAGAACCGCTGCGGCTGTTGCAGTGCTGAAGCGCTCCCACTCCCTTGGCTCTGCCGCCACCTGATGCGAGAGGATTACCGGCAATTCCAGATCTTCCAGAAGCTGGCGGATCAATTCCTCATCGGAGCCATCCTCGGTGCTGTGAAGAAAGCCGACGGCGATCGCCTCCAACTCATTCTCCAGAACCCAGCGACGGAGTTGGGATAACTCATCCAAATCCGCTTCAGCAATACTGACGCCGCCAGGCCCCCTGCGCAGACCCAGGCCAAATCGATCCTCCGGAGCAATCAACGGTGTCGTCGCGACAGGTTCAAGGTCGTGGAGTTGTGGCCGGTTCTGGCGTCCGAGCTGAAGGAGATCCTCGAACCCACTGTGAGTGACCAATCCTGCCCGCGCATGCTTTCGCTCCAACAGTGCGTTGGTCGCTACCGTCGTCCCGTGAACGACCTCATTTGCTGTCAAATCTGTCAGGGCCTGAAGAATCGCTCGAGCCGGATCATCCGGGGTGGAGGGGACCTTCTTGAGTCGCACCCCGTTCGCATCGGAGATGACGATGTCCGTAAAGGTGCCTCCACTGTCGATCCCGATTCTCAAGAACTTCTCCAGACTTGCTGTCCCTGTTGCCAATGTGTTGAAACCCTTTGCACTAATTCAGGGGCTCATGCAGGATGATGGAGGGAAGGACCGCTCCATGAAAGACAGCAGAGGCAAATGGTTTTCGGTGCACGAAAAGCTCCTGTGGGCCGCACTGGTCTGTGCAATTTGTATCGGTTGTTCTTCGGGTCCCCGAAAAGCGTCCTCCACCCAAACTCCCGATCCTGTCGCCGAGTCTCGCTGGCAGGATGCACGCAAGGCATGGCTTCTGGATGACGTGGCTGTCGCCCAGAGTGCCTTCTCCCTCTTTGCAGAGCGTTATCCGGATGATCTGCGCTCCGGCGAAGCGTTGCTGAGTGCAGGAATCTGTGCCCAGCGCAGGGGCCGAATGGATGAAGCGGAAGGTTTGTTGAGGGAGGCACAATCCCGGGGAGGGGCCATCGCTGCCCGCGCCCTGTTGCAGCGGGGGGCCATCTCCATGGATCTGAACCCCTCGAGAGCCGCCGCCTGTTTCCGCGAAGCAGCCCGGCAAAGCACCGATGACGAGACCCGCAGTGAAGCCCATTATCAGCAAGGGGTCGCACTTCAAAGAATGGGACGCTTCGAAGATGCACAACTGGCCCTGCAAAAGTGCCTCGACCTTGACGGATCAGGGAAGCACTCTGCCCAGGCCACCCTGCGCCTGCAATACGACCCGTGGTTCAGCGTTCAAGTGGGGGCGTTCCTGAAAAAATCCCTCGCCCTCAAACAGTCGACCCGACTGCAGGACGCGGGCTTCCCCGCAGAGATCCGCATGCCCGGCCGCAAAGGTTCACCACTGCATCGCGTGCTCTCGGGAAGATACAAGGATCGTTCCGGGGCCCAGCAACATGCCAGCCGTATTCAGGCAGCCCTGGGTCTGGAAGAAGTGAAAGTCGTTCCGTAATGAGTCTGAAAAACATCATCGGTATCGTGCTGACGTTGCTGCTCCTTCTGCTGGTCTACTCGGGGTTTACGGCGTTCAGGGTCTCCAATCAGATGATCACCCCTGCACCCGAGGGCGACCCATCAAGACTGGGGCCCGTCCAGGACTCAAGTCTTCCGTTCGGCGATCCCTACCACAACTGCCGTGGTCGCCTGATGTTCAACAGACAAGCAGACATGCGCGCCAGGAACCCGGTCATCACTCTGCTCGACAATACAGGAGCAGATCTTACGAGAATCAAAGTGGAGGACCCGGCGAACCCGGACTTCTGGGTCAGGGTTCCCAAGGGGAATCAGGGCCTTGTCCGCTTGGAAGCAGATGACGCCTACCCGATCCAGACCCTGATCGAAAAGAACGTGCTCGTTTCGCTTCATGAAGCCGCGACCTTTTCAGGAACCATCAAGGGTCACGTGTTTGTACTTCAGGGAGAAAAACTTCCGGACCCGACACCTCTGCCCAAAGCCCGGTTGTTGATCGAAACAGCCCAAGGCTGGCAATCAGAGGTGACCACCGATGGAACAGGAAAGTTTAAGGCCCTCATCCCCCCGGGTAACTTTTTCGTGACCATCCGCTCAGACAGTCACGCCGATGCCTTTTTCGACAACCTTACCGCCGTCGCAGGAGAGACTATCGATCGTCAGATCATTCTGCCGGCAGGTTGCGAATTGGAAGGCTTTGCCCTCGGAAACAATGTCACCCTCGATGGAGCCAAGGCATCTCTCGTCACGAGTATGGAAGACGATGCGGATGCGGTCGCCGGCGAGCGGGGGAAATTCAAGATCACCGGGCTGACCTCCGGAATGGCGACGCTGTACCTGCAACACCCCGGCTACCAGGAGGAGTCCTTCAACCTTCTGGTACCGAGGGACAAGATCGGCATCCGCAAACCGTTCCCTCTCAAGCCTTCAGAAAACTTCGACGTTTCCGTCACTCTCGGCAATAGTTCGAATCTCCCGGATGCCCGAGTTCGCGTTACCCGTGCGGGGGAAGCGATCTTTGATGGACTCGCCGCCGAATTCAACGAGATGAACATTCTCGCCTCAGGTCAAACCTATGCCTTCCTTGCCAGCTGGAATCCTGCTCCGGAAGACGAACAGGCCATCCTCTACTCCATTCCCAAAACCTGGACGATGCCGGAGAGTGGAGGGGGGGAACTCACTCTACAAATCGAGGATTGTGTGTACGCAAAAGGGTTGGTTCTGACCGCCGGTGGCGGAACCACCTTTGGTGGAGCCTTTGTCAAAATCAGAGTTGCAGACGCGCAAGTCGCAAATGTGCTCGAGGAGATCACCGTCTGGTGTGACACCAGCGGCCGCTTTGAATCACCGCCGCTGCCCCAGGGAAATTACACTGTGGTTGCCCACCATCCTCGCCATGGCATGGTCGGGAAAAACGTTCGCCTGAATCAGGCGGGCAATGCAAACCTGGGAGTCTTCACTCTTCCTGAATAAGCAACCAGTCCGCCACAAAGAGGTTGTA
This sequence comes from bacterium, assembly GCA_029976805.1. Lineage (GTDB taxonomy): Bacteria > Planctomycetota > UBA8108 > UBA1146 > UBA1146 > UBA12191. The sequence goes on along the minus strand of JAPOLY010000018.1, from coordinate 26,955 downwards.
CTCTTCGGGGTCCTGATCGTTTCTTTGTGAAACAAAGAGCAACCTGCGACCATCTGAAGAAAAGGAAGGGTCCCCATCAAAGCCATCGGTCGTGGTAATTTTTTCGTTGAGACCTGAGGCGATGGTGTACACATACAAGTCGTATTGCCCTTCGGAAAACTCTCCGCAGTACACCACGTAAAGACCATCGGGGGTCAGGGTTGGCCTTCCGGCGATCTGGCCCTCTTTGCTGATCACCGTGGGTTCGCCATCTCCGATTCTCAAGACCACCTCTGTAAATACCCCCGGTGCCGGCGGAAATCTGTCGGCGTAAGCTTTTCCGGAAACATCCCCCTTGAGAGCCGTGAAGCAGGACAGATCCCCTGCAGCGGATGAAGTGGCAATCAAAGTCTTGGGAAGATCTTCATCCACACTTTTCAGCCCCGAAGCATCGGTGAACATGTGGTAAACGCGCGCTTCCTCGTGGGGAGGCCTCTGGCTGCTGAAGGCTACGACACGATCATTGTCTGTGAAAACAGGGCGTCGATTGACACCGCCATCGGTCAATTGCACCAGGGTATCGAAGTGATTTTCACCGGGTGAATTGTCGACGATCCGCGGCAAAGGATCGGGGAGCACTTCAGAACGTGTGGCGGGTCTGCTGGAGATCTGCCCGGCGGGCTCCCCTGTACAACCTGTGAACGCCAACAAACCAGCCAGAGGGAAGATTGAAAATTGAAGCAACCGGGTCATCAGCGTTGGCCTTTCCAGTGTCATGCCGTAGATTAATCGAAGACGACTTGGCAGGCATCCCGAAAGGATTCCGATGTACGGTGAAGATCTGACCTTCCAGACCCCTGGTAAAGGACTCCATGAGATCACCCAACCGTTGGCAGAAGCGATCCGCAGGGCCGATGTCGAAACCGGGCTTTGCCATGTATTTCTGCGGCATACCAGTGCGAGCCTCATCATCACAGAAAACGCCGATCCCTCCGCACGCCGGGATTTGCTCAGCTGGTTCGACCGTCTCGCTCCGGAAAACGATCCTGACTACACACATACTTCCGAAGGCCCCGATGACATGCCGTCCCATTTGAAGGCCGCGGTCACCCACACTTCGGAAACCCTGCCCGTCAAGGATGGCCGACTCGACCTCGGCACCTGGCAGGGCGTCTTTATCTTTGAACACCGAACCCGTCCCCATGAACGCACCATCAGTGTGCGTGTCTGGGAATGAAGGAGATCACATGGCTGGCCCCAAAATCCTTGTCGCTTGCGTCGATACCACTTTGCGCAACGGCTGCTTTGACGCAGCAGGTTCAATGGGATTGAGAGCAGATGCAGTTGGAAACCAGAAGGGCCTCACCAAGAGACTCTCCAAGGACTCCTACGACCTCGTCATTCTTCAGGGAGACCTCAATGCCGATCCCCTCGGCGAAGCGAAGACTCTGGAGCTTCAAGAGGGTGCTGATCTCTCCGACATCGGAGATCGCATCAAAGCGTTGATCGAAGTGCCGGAGTTCGACCCCGAGTCGGTGGAAGACTTGCCGCTCGCTTCACCACTGCCGTGGAAAAGGGACCAACCCGCCAAACGCAAGGCCAAGCCCAGGGATGAGCACTCGGGGGGATCAGGTTCTCCCTGAAGACGTCGAACCCTAGAGCTGTGAAAGCCAATCAGGGATACGCACGACCATCAACTCTTCGGCACTCTTCAGCTCTGCGGCAATATTGCTGAACTGATCGACGGGCATCGGCTGGCGCCAGTTGGCGTTGTCTTCGACAAAAAGCATCTTGGGGTTCTTGAGCCACTCCTCCACCCGCAGCAGATGCATCGCCTCGCCATTCTTCTGTGCAGGCAACTGCAACCTCAAACCGGAAGCACGCACTGGGCGTGCGAGAGGAGCGCAGGATTCTGCATCCAGCTGAAGAACTTTTTCAGCCAACCAATCCGCTGCCACCCCATCTCCGGGCACGCGGATCAGGGTTCGGTGATTACGGGTACGCGCAATGATCACCGGAAATTGAACCCTTTTGGAAAGGGAGCGAACCACCTCTTCCATTCGTCGGGCCAACAACTCTGATCCGATACCCGCACCCTCCTCCTGAAAAGTGATGCGATCGCGGGCGAAAGTAACCCGGGAAGCTCCCTTCTCGGGAGTCGCAGCAGTCTCGAGACGCGCCCCATCACCGACGCGCATGAAGTTTTCGTATCCACAGGGGCCCGAGACCTCCATGTACACCTCTTTTAAGGCCTCCAGGCCGACCTGCATCGGCAGATGAATCAGATCGACAGAGACGCCAAGGGTGCTGGGGTCGAGACCGCCAAAGGGATCACTCATGCTTCTACCGAGTCTCCTTCTGAGTCGATGGTGATACGGTCATCGAGTCGGACCAGCCAACCCTCTTCGCGCAATCGTTCGATGAAAGGAGGGGCATCCGCTTCGATGGCCCCCATCCTCTGACCTGGAATGAACAACTCACGCCGACCGATTTCGACATACTTGATCTTTTCCTCATCGAGAATTTCTGTCAGTTGTTTATACCGGTCGGGTTTGAGACCGGTGAGGTGGATCGCCGGCGAAACCTGGATCCAATCCATGTCCCGACCCCAATCCCGAATCGCCACGCAGACAGTTTCCGGCAGTGGGTGGGCACTGGACCCTTCAAGAATGCTGCGGATCGAATCCACTTGCAGGCCGGATCGAACTCCGGAACGCATCGACTCGGGGGTCGCCCGGTAACGGCGAACTCTCTCAGCGGAGATCCGCTCCGAGAAACGGGCCAACTGCAACTCCAGAGCCATGCCATCCAACCCCTCGGTAATCAGCATGATCTCGAAATCAGGGTTGACGAGGATGCGGCACTCGGAGGGGTCAATCTCCTGACCAAGCAGTGATTTCCCCAGATCCGTCATCAGGAGGCTCGACAGGGAACCGTCGACCACACCGACTTCACACATGCCCAGACAGAGCATGCGATTGATAATCCAGAATGCGAGATCGGTTCCGAGACGATGCACCGGACACTGCAAACGATCACGAGAGAAATCCTCTTCTCTGCGTTGACGCAGTTGCTGCGCCACCTCGCGTTCCTCGAGCTCCAGCAGATACGTGCTGACACTGTGGTCAATCACTGCATCCAGGGAGACCCAGCCGTCATTGCCGTGGTTTCGCAGGGTTTCGAGTAGAATCGACCGCAAACCTTCCTGGTGGAAGGACCAGCGTGCGCCTGCGCTCTCTTCCAGGAATCTCTGCAAAACGATTTCGGTTTTGCGACGGAAATCCAGATTCCTCCATGATTCGAGACGCGAATCACTGACTCGCAGTTCTCCCGCAAAATTCTCCACGAGCCCCAGCCGCATTGCCACTCTCAAGACACGGGTGACCGTATCGCCTTCGAGGTAATCGGTCATGCGCTCCATGGCAAAGGTGCGTCTCAACTGCTCCGCCAGGCGCTTGGGGAAACTGCCTGCTCGAGTGAGACGAATCGGCTCTTGCTCGATATGCAGGGTCAATCTTTCGATATCGATCAACAGGTCGACACCGGACTCCAGAATCTGATCCGGGTGACGCTCCTGAGGCATCTGTTCCAGTGCGCGACTTTGCAACCACTCCTGAAAAATGACGAGGGAGGTATCAGGCAAAGTGATGCCGTAATCCTGCAATCTTCCATCACTGATGGTGCCGATTCCCTTCTCTTCGAGAATCTGCCGCCAGCCTTCTTCATCGACCTCTTCGCCACCCTCAGTCTCGAGGTAATCGACTATTTCATCCGAATCGAGATTGAGAACCCCACGCTGACTCAGTGCACGTCGACACAGTTCGGCAAGAAGAGGGTCTTCGATGCCCTCCACCCGCTCGTCCACTCCCGCTTCTGATTTGGAAGGAGCTGCATCCAGCATGCGAAAGCTGACGGAGTCTGCGGGTGAAGCGGCCTGCCCACCCACATTGAGAGCTCGAGCGAGATGGTCCGCCAACTCCTCAGGAATTTCGAGAAACTCGCTCCCCCTGGATTGATCCTTGCGTTGGCGGGTGACAAACCCGCGCTCTGTCAGTTGGCGTACTGTAGACTCAACCTCAATCCTCGATGCACCACTCTGCGCCAGACCTTCCTGAACCTCAGCGATCTGGGCCTTTGGCTCAGGACGTGAAAGGACATCCTGGATGAGGCGCTTTTGAGTTTGGCTGAGGCGAGCTACTTTCTCGGGAACGCCTTCGCCTGAAACAAAGACCCTCTCCACTCGATGACGCAAGTCTTCCACCTTTGAATTGGCAGACTCACCGGGAAGCCAGAACTGATGGATGGTTTGCAGTTCCGCTTTTTTTAATCCTCGAAGGAACTTTCCGACGGCACTCAACTCAGCACCTCCTCTTGTTCTTCGATTTCGTATTGGTAGCCCTGCTCCATGAGAAATCTCTGACGACGGTGGGCGAAGTCCTGATCACGACTGTCACGGGTCACCAAAGAGTAGAAGGTGGCTTCACGACCATCTGACTTGGGCCGCAGCACTCGTCCCAGACGCTGCGCCTCCTCTTGCCGGGAACCGTAAGTGCCAGAGATCTGAACCGCCACGGAGGCATCCGGAAGATCGACTGCGAAGTTGCCCACCTTGCTGACAATCAGTACTGGCACCTCGCCATTGCGGAAGGCTGCGTAGAGTTTTTCACGCTCATCCTGGGGGGTGTGCCCCGTGATCAGCGGAGCTCCGATGGATCGGGAAACGTCGCGCAGTTGTTTCAAATACTGGCCGATGACCAGAATCCGCTCTCCATCGTGACGCTCAAGAATCTTGTGCAAACGCTGCAATTTCATCGGGTTCTCCGATGAAATGCGGAAGCGATGGCGCCGATCTGCGTTCAGGTAAGCGTCGCGTTCTTCCAGTGGCAGATCGAGTCGGACCTCGACGCAGCGCACTTTGGCGATAAACCCTTCACGCTCAAGATCTCGCCACGGCATGTCGTAAATACGGGGACCGATGAGGGTGAAGACTTCGTCTTCGCGTCCGTCTTCTCGCACAAGGGTTGCCGTCAGACCAAGGCGACGACGCGCCTGAATCTCCGCCGTGAAACGGAAAACCGGGGCGGGCAACATGTGCACTTCGTCGTAGATGATGAGCCCCCAGTCATGATCGGCGAAGAGATCAAGATGGGTGAAGTCGTCGGTTTTTGATTTGCGGTGAGCAGTGATCTGATAGGTCGCCACAGTGATGGGGGCGATGTCCTTGCACGCTCCCGAATACTCGGCGACCTGGGATTCATCCAGATTGGTCCAGCGAATGATCTCTTTGCGCCACTGCCTCACACTGGTGATGTTGGGCGCAAGAATGAGGGTCTGGCACTTGAGCTTCTCAATGAGACCGATACCCACCACGGTTTTGCCTGCGCCACATGGCAGTACGACCACACCGGATCCTCCGCCACCCCCCTGATCAGAGAAAAACGCCTCCACCGATTCATTCTGGTAGTTGCGTAATGCGAACTCTGAATCCTCCGGGAAATGCAGGTCGATGGCAGCACCAGTGCGAAACCCTGCACGGTCGGCGATGGGAAAACCGTTGCGGATCATCGCCACCTTGAGCGCACCCCTGTGACCGGGGTCAATCTGATAGGCGTGACCATCACAGGGATTCGTCAGAATTTCTGCCAGTGAGGGTCGGTTGGCCAGCGTGGCGAGGTGATCGTCATCATCCTGGGAAGGACGCAGGACCAAAGTCTCGCCATCTTCTGCCCTGACCAGCTCAAAGCGTCCAAAACTGTCGAGAGCCTTGGCCACCATGTCGTGGAGAGCCTTTGGAACCGGATAGCGGGCATTATCTTCGAGCAAGCCAAGGATCTTCTCCTGGCTCCAACCCGATTGAGCTGCATTCCACAGCGAGATCGGACTGATCCGATACTCGTGGAAGTACTCCGGACTCTTTTCGAGATGGGCAAAAGCGGCGAGCTCATGCCTCAATCTCTGTGCTGTGGGGTGGTGAACCTCCAACAGCAGGGTGCCATCGCTCTGAACGATGAGCGATTTTTCTTCGGTATTCATAGTGCAACGATCCCGTCGCGCTTCACCCTCATGAGGGCCGGTATGGGCGTGCCGCACCTTGGCGACAAACCCTTCCCTGCACGGGCGAGATCTCACTCCTTGATGGAACTGTGCGGGGTGCCGGAACAGAAGTTCTTTCTGCAGCAACCTCGCGTTTTCCTGAAATTGTCGAGTTCGGGAATTCCCCACCCCGAATCTCGTTCCCCCGACCAGAGCAACGGAGCAACCCTGCTCCACCCTGGACAACATATCTGTCGATACCGGTCTTCCCGATCCTCCTGGTTCCCCCCTGATCGGTATCGATTTGCGCGGCTTGTAAAAACCCGGGCGTTCCATACGTCAACGAACGCCGCCTGCCTTCAGATCCTCAACAACCACTTTTGGTCGATGAAAACCTGAAGACAGGATTCTGATGATATGCCACGAAAGGTGGGCGGCATCTACCACCCACTTGGCAGGACTTTGCGAAAAAATCCTACTCGGAAGGGGGGTTGACTTCCTCTTGTCCATCGGTTGCGTCCACCAGCTCGAGGCCGATGACCTTGTCACCATCCTTGACCCGGATCAAACGGACACCCTGGGTGTTTCGACCGATCGGTCGCACGTCCTTCAGGGAAATGCGAACGAGCATGCCGTTGGAGGTCATCATCATTGCATCACGATCACCGGAAAGGGTTCGCGCGGAGACCACGGAACCGTTTCTTTCGGTGGTGCGGATATCGATGAGGCCCTTGCCACCCCGCTTCTGGGTGCGGTAGGAACCAAACTCGGTGATCTTTCCGTACCCGTTTTCACAGACAGTCAGAAGGGATCCGTCGGGAACCACGATGGTCATCGAGACCACATGGTCATCTTCTCCGAGACCGATTCCATTCACACCTGCAGCACCTCGACCCATCGAGCGGACGTCTGATTCGTTGAAACGAATCGCCATACCACTGGCGGTGGAAAGGATGATCTCATTTTCTCCGGAGGTGATGTTGACTCCGATCAACTGGTCACCCTCGTTGATCTTGATCGCCTTGATACCGGTCTTCATCGGCCTGGAATAGGCTTCCAGAGGAGTCTTCTTGATCTTGCCCAAACGAGAAGCAAAGACGAGATTGCGATCATCGAACTCGGCGATGCGAATCATGTTGAGGATCTTCTCCTCTTTATCGAGTTGAACCAGATGGTTCACAGGCTTGCCCTTGGAGATTCGTGTGAGGTCTGGCAGTTCGTATACCTTCAACCAGTAAACCTTGCCGCGATCGGAGAAGAGCAACAGTGTATCGTGGGTGCCAGCCACAAAGAGACTCTTGACGAAATCATCCTCACGCACCGACCCACCGGAAACTCCGGTTCCACCACGGCCCTGAGACCGGTAGTTGGTCAGCGGAGTTCTCTTGACGTAACCCTGGTGGGTCAGAGTCACCACCACATCCTCTTCTGCGATGAGATCGGCATAGTTGATCTCCTCAGCCGCCTCTTCGATGGAAGTGCGACGCTCATCCTTGAACTTCTCCATCAACTCATGGATATCTTCGCGAATGATCTCCTTGACGACATTGTCGTCGGTCAAAACCGTACGGTGGTATTCGATCTCTTCACGGGTCTCACCAAGATCATCTTGCAGTTTTTCGCGCTCAAGACCGGTCAAGCGACGCAACTGCATGCGCAGAATGGCGTCACTCTGAATCCGTGTCAGAGAGAACTCCTCCATGAGGGCTGTCCGTGCGGCATCGTCATCCTTGGCAGCCCGGATCAGTTTGATGACCTGATCGATGTTGTCGGTGGCTGTGATCAGACCTTCGAGAATGTGGGCTTTACGCTCTGCCTTTGCCAACAGGTGGCGTGAGCGTCTGCGGATCACCTCACGGCGATGATCACAGTAGGCGTTCAGCAGTTCCATCAAGGTCAGGGTTCTCGGCTTGCCGTTGATCAGGGCGATTTGTTGCACACCAAAGGTGGTCTGCAACTGGGTGTGCTTGAACAGCTGGTTGAGAATGACCTGGGCGTTCTCATCCTTCTTCAGTTCCACAACCAGGCGGATTCCCTTGCGGTCTGACTCGTCGCGAATATCAGAGATGCCGGTGACACGGCCATCTTTGACGAGACCGGCGATGTCTGTCGCCAATTTCGACTTGGAGACCTGATAGGGGATCTCGGTGATGACGATCGCCTCTTTTTGCTTGGTCACGTCTTCAAAGTGGGTGCGGGCGCGCAAGGTCAGCAACCCACGGCCCTTGCTGTAGGCCTCGTGAATACCACGGCGACCGCAGATCACACCACCGGTTGGAAAGTCCGGACCCTCCATCACTCCGAGCAGGTCCGCCATCGTCGTCTCCGGTTTATCGAGGACGAGCAGTAGTGCCTGACACACTTCGCGCAGGTTATGCGGAGCAAAGTTGGTCGACATGCCGACCGCGATTCCCGAACCACCGTTGACCAGCAGGTTGGGGAACTTTGCCGGAAGCACCGTCGGTTCATCACGGGTGTCGTCATAGTTACGAACAAAATCGACAGTTTCCTTGTCGATATCGTTGAGCATGTCGGTCGCAGCATCGGTCATGCGTGCTTCCGTGTATCGCATGGCCGCTGGCGGGTCTCCGTCGATGGAGCCGAAGTTACCCTGACCATCGACCATCGTCTGGCGCATGTTGAAGGGCTGAGCCATTCGCACCAGGGTCGGGTAAATCACCGATTCACCATGGGGGTGATAGTTACCCGATGTATCACCGGCAACTTTGGCGCACTTTCTGTGCTTGGACCGGGGACCCAGGTTGAGGTCGTTCATCGCCACCAGGATCCGTCGCTGCGACGGCTTGAGCCCATCCCGAACGTCGGGAAGTGCCCTCTGGATAATGACACTCATGGCGTAGGTCAGGTATGAACCCTTCATCTCCTCTTCGAGGGACAATGGAAGGATGTTGGTTTCCTCGCTCATCGATTCGTTCTCCATGTCTGCCAGAGCTCAGGGCTCCGGAGGTTAGTTCACTGTCATTTTCAACGGAGTTTTTGTGGTTAACCCCGAAACCAATTCAAGGAGCAGCCGATTGGCAGGAGTGGGTATCTTCAATTCCTGCCCTCTGCGGACGATAGCTCCATTGATCGCGTTCACCTCTGTGTCCACGCCGGAATCGAGATCCTGCAACATGGAACAGCGGTTGGTTGCCGTCTTTTCACAAAGTTCAACAAGTGCCTGATCGACCTTCATCTGTGGAAGATCAAATCCTTCGGCAATGGCTACACTGAGAGCCTCTTCGCTGGCAGTGTTAGCCAACGAAAACCCTGCACTGCCAGGGAGTTGTCCGTTTTCAATTCCAAGCAGGGCACACACAGGATTGAGGCCCGCACTGAGAATGCTCTTCTTCCAAATCACTTCAGAGCCTTCGTCAGCGGTCAACACAGTCAACCCCAGAGAAGCGATGGCATTGGTCAGTTGATTTGCCAGAAGCAAACGTTCCTCAAATCTCCCAACGGGAGCTACGGTGATCTCGCCACCGGCTCCGCGAACGCTGATTTCACCGGAGTTTTCCCGGTACAAACCGTAAGTCGTTGCCGCTATCAGAAACCGATCTGTGCCACACCCTTCAAAGTGGGACCACAAATCGAGACCGTTCCCCGGAAAGACCAGTGTTGTCTTCGCATCGATACGGCCCTGGATCTGCTTTGCCACCGTCTGCAAATCACCCGCTTTAACGGTGATGAAAAGCCAGCGGAAAGCGGGGCCAGCCTGATCAGTTTCCACACTGGGAACCTCTGCGGAGAAATCTCCGGCGGCCCCCCCGTGGACGTGAATCTTTTTTGAAGTCTCTTCCACGGGTTCAACCCCGCCCGGTTTTCGCAAAAGCGTGACAGGCCAACCGGCCTTCTGCATTTGCGCCGCCAACCACCCACCGACAGAGCCTGCACCGACGACCCCCACAGGGCCTTCGAGTACCAGAGAATCAGTGGGAAGAGGGCGTGTCGAATCCATGATCTCGCTCAAACCTCCGGGGTCATTTCAGAGTTTTCCCCATCGCGGTCGAGAAAGGTTTCACTGTCCGCAGGAAAACTTCCCGAAGAGACATCGTCGATGAAAGATTTCACCGCTGACTGGAATACCTGTTCACCCTGGGCGTATCGTCGCACAAATCGGGGCTTGAACTCTCCCGAGAGACCCACCAGGTCATGGAACACGAGTACCTGTGCATCAACGTTGCGACCTGCACCGATGCCGATCACTGGAATCTTCAAACCGGCACTGACCTTTTCTGCCAGAGATGAAGGGACGCACTCGAGAACCACTGCGAAAGCACCCGCCTTCTCCAGTGCGTGGGCATCATCCAGAATCTGCTGTGCAGACTCGGGGGAGTTCCCTTGAACCCGATACCCGCCGAGCTGGGTCGCGTTCTGTGGAGTGAGACCCAGATGACCCATCACCGGTATCCCTGCTTCCGCAATTCTGCGAACCGTTTCCGCACGACAGCCACCACCCTCGATCTTGACGGCGTCGGCACCACCCTGTTGAACGAGACGTCCCGCATTTCGGATCGCTTCGTCATCGTTGATCTGTGCCGTCAAAAAGGGCATGTCTGTCACCACAAAGGTTTCTGCGGCACCACGACGGACAGCCGCACTGTGATGAATCATGTCCTCAAGAGTCACCGGCACCGTGCTGTCGTGACCAAGAACCACATTGCCCACCGAGTCGCCAACGAGAATCATCGGCACCCCCGCACCCTCCAGGATCCTGGCGGTGGGGGCATCGTAAGCTGTCAGGCACACCCATGGGGTACCCTTGGCTTTCCAACGCAGCAGTTGATCAAGACGAAGACGTGCCATTCCAGTGCTCCTAGATATCCAGTTCACGCGCCTCAAGGGCATGCTTCTCGATGTACTCCCGGCGCGGAGCAACCTCGGTTCCCATCAACTTCACAAAGAGGTCATCGGTAGCCTCGGCATCGTTGATGGTGACCTTGAAAAGGGTTCTACGCTCGGGGTCCATGGTGGTTTCCCACAACTGCTCCGGGTTCATCTCTCCCAACCCCTTGAAGCGAGTCAGGGCAACCTTGCTTTTCATGAGCAGGAACAACTCTTCCACCAACTCGGAAGCGGTAGCGGCACCCTCTTCAACAGAGTCCACTCCGAAACGGTAAGGCTTCAAGTGCTCGAAGCCCTCACTGGAGAAGTCAAAGACGGGAACACCAAAGCGGTCGCCGCCATCCTCCGGGAGCAGCGTGTTGGCAGGGAATCCATTGGCCTCCAGAGCTTTGATTATTTCGGTCAATTCATCTGATTTGACCAACTCTGCGCCGTGATAGCCGGCCCCCTTCTCCTCAACTGCAGCAGCCAGATCATCAGAGTTATCGTAAGCGATCTGCTCACCCCCGCCGATCAGTGCACGCTCCGGGATTTTCCCCGTCGCTTCCCATTGATGATTGAGCCAGTGGTAAAGTGAGAATCCACGCTTGAGGAATTTCTCATTCGCTTTCGCCACTCTCTGGATGCGATCAATGGTGACGCGCACATCTTCGCCGGTCAGTTCCTTGGCCTCGTCACCACTGCCAATACGGATGGCACCGTGCTCACAGGCCAGATCGACCAGGATCTCTTCCAACCCTTCTTCTGTCACGATGTACTCATCACGGGATTTCCACTTGACCCTGTAGAGCGGTGGTTGCGCAACATAGATCAACTCGTTCTTCACCAGGTCATGCAGGTGACGGTAGAAAAAGGTCATCAACAGGGTACGAATGTGAGACCCGTCGACGTCCGCGTCAGTCATGATGATGATGCGAGAGTAGCGGGTTTTTTCGATGTTAAACTCTTCACCGAAGCCGGCTCCGACCGCTGTGATGATCGCCTGAATCTCTTCGTGTTGCAGAGCTTTGTCGACACGGGCTTTTTCAGTATTGAGGATCTTTCCCTTGATCGGCAAAATCGCCTGAATCATTGAGTCACGTCCGCCTTTGGCGGAACCTCCTGCCGAGTCTCCCTCAACGATGAACAGTTCTGTCTCATCCTTGTTTCGACTCCGACAGTCATGAAGTTTTCCAGGAAGACTACCTGTGCTCAGGAGTCCTTTGCGTCGAGTCAGGTCGCGGGCCTTGCGCGCCGCTTCTCTGGCTCGAGCAGCTTCCAGGGCTTTGTTGACGATCTTCTTGCCCACTGCCGGGTTCATGTCGATCCAGTGACCCAGTGCATCATTCACCAAAGACTGAACAACACCCTCGATTTCGGTGTTACCCAATTTCTCCTTGGTCTGTCCTTCGAACTGGGGGTCAGGAAGTTTGACGCTGACCACAGCAGCCAGACCTTCCTGGTAATCCTTGCCGTCAGGTGGGTTGTCATTCTTGAGCATCTTCATGTCCCTGCTGAACTTGTTCAAAGTTCGAGTCAGGGCGCTGCGAAATCCACTCAAATGGGTTCCACCGTGGTGCGTGTTGATATTATTGGCAAAGGTAAAGATCTGTTCCTGTGAGTAACCGTCATTGTGTTGCATCGCCACATCGACAACCACGTCATCCACTTCTGTCTCAAAGCGAATCACTTCGTCATAAATGGCTGTGCGTTTGGCGTTCACTTCCCGAATGAAGGCTTCGAGGCCATCCGGAAAATGATACTCCTCTACTCTTTTTTCATCTTCGCGGCGTTCATCGGTGAAATTGATGTGAATACCGGCGTTGAGGTAAGAGAGTTCTTTCAGTCTTTTGGCGAGAACATCGCGTTCGTAAACAGTGGTCTCAAAAATCTCCGGATCCGCAGTGAAGGTCACACGGGTACCCGTGTCTTGAGCATCGCCAATCTTCTCCAGATCAGAGCTTGGAACTCCGCGGGCGAAAGCCTGTTTCCAGAGCGACCCATCCCGGCGAACTTCCACGAGCAATTCCGTGGAGAGAGCGTTCACCACAGAGACACCCACTCCATGAAGACCACCGGAAACCTTGTAGGTGTCGTTGTCGAACTTTCCGCCCGCATGGAGCTTGGTCATGACGACTTCCAAAGCAGACATCCCCTGATCTTCGTGGTAATCCACAGGAATTCCGCGACCATCATCCTCGACACTGAGAGATCCATCCTCGTGGATGATCACATCGATTTTGGTCGCATGTCCTGCCATCGCTTCGTCGATGCAGTTGTCAACAACCTCGTAGACCAGGTGGTGCAGTCCAGCAGGACCAGTACTGCCGATGTACATTCCGGGTCTCTTGCGAACCGCCTCGACACCTTCGAGGACTTTAATGTTCGATCCGGAGTAGTTTTCTTTTTTGTCTTCGCTCAAAGTCTCACATCCCTTTCATGGGGAAGTTTCGCTTCATTATTTGAGTTCACTGGTTGAGATCACTTGGACCATTCTGGAAATGAATCGAATGAATCTCCTCGAGACCCTCTTTTCGGAGATTCTCGATAATGGTCCTTTCAGCAAAAGTCTTCAGTTCTGTTGCAAGAGGGGTGGAGTCGACATTGACCGTCAACTTCCCCTCTTTCCAGCGAACGGGAAGGGTGTGCTTGGCTATTCCCTTGCCTACCACTTCCGCCCAGAGTTTTCTCACGCTCTGAAGACCATCGACGGCATCCCGACTGTGTGTCGGAACCAACCGTTTGATCAATTTCTCAATGGCACCGGACAGGGGGCGGAGGCTGGCCTGCTCCCTGGCGATACGTTTTTTTTCTAATTCCAATTCGAGGTAACTGACTTTCTCGTCAGCTGGGTTGGTCAAGCTTCCTGCATCTCGTTGATCACAAGAGGCATGACGATGTGGCGATAAGCCTCCGGGTGATCAGGGATACTGAAGAGTCCAGCAGTTTTGCCGTCGCGGAACCCGCATTCGACCTGCTTCGAATCGATGACACGCAGCAGATCAATCAGATAAACAGGATTGAAGTGGACGGCAAAATCACCCTCTTCCCCGGAAACCTTCTCCACAGGGAACTGAATCCTGGATTCACCCACATTGCTGGCGTGTCCAAAGAGGGTAGCTTCTGTCTCACCAAAAGAGAAACGCACAGAGTTGCGTTCTTTGGTGGTCATCAAGGCGCACTGCTTGAGAGCAACCAACAATTCTTCACTGTTGATGCGGTAGACATTTTCCAGGTCCTGAGGGATCGCCCTCTCGTACTCAGGGAATCGACCCTCGACCAGACGACAGGAAAGACAAACGGTATCGGAGATATAGGTCGCTTCATTGGCATCCAGACGAAGTGTGACATTCTCTTCATCTTCTGAAGTCAGAATTCTGGAAAGCAGGTCGACCGCCTTCAGGGGAACGATGAACTGCCCTTCCGGCATCCCTGAATCATTGCCGGCCGCTGCGGGCATGGCGCTCATCGCCATCCTTTTTCCATCGGTTCCGACGATGCGCAGCTCTTCACCTTTTCCCTCCAACAAGACACTGTGCATGTTGAAGCGGGTGGCATCTTTTGCGGAAGCCACACTGACTCTCTGGAAGTTGCGAATCAGGTCTTCACGGTTGACCTGGAATGCGGGACCTTCATTGGAAAAACTGACAGTGGGATACTCGTCGACAGGACCTGCAGGAATCTTGAAGTTGGCACTGCCGGAATCGATACAGATCTGACCCGTCTCATCCTGCTCAACACAAAGATCAGAACCCTGAAGCTCGCGAAGAATCTTGACGAGTCGTGCGCAAGGAACCAGGCATGATCCTTCTTTCTCAACCATGACTTCATCGACTTGCGCCTGAAGACCCACTTCCAGATCGGTTCCGACAACCTGCAGCCCTTTTTGATCAGCAATCAGAAGAGCAGACTGCAATACCGGGCGCGTGGGGTTGGCAGGAACAACTCCTGAAACAAGACCCACGGCCTCCAGAAAATCACGGGTGTGGCACTGAAACTTCATGCTTGCCTCTTCCTCACTGCTTTGTTTGATACAAATGGGGTTCTTTTCTGAAACAAATCGCTTCTGAAGACAGGAAACCCCTTTAAGAGCCTTTGGAGGCCGACGTACGAGAACAGGGTCGCAGGATTTAAAAGAAAACAATCCAGGCCTGTCTACGTGCCTCCTCGCAGACATGGAGTATTCTAGGTCAGCCAAGACCTGCAGGCAATCAGATACACCCAGAATTGGGTCTGTATAAACCCCTGTAAGCAAACAACTTAGAAAGCCTGTTGAAAAACAAAAAACCGGCCCTCCAGGAGAATAATTAATTACAATTGATAGAAAATTTCTTGGTCTAGCTCATCTGGCTCTTCGCAAGTGTGGATAACTCTGTTGGGTTGTTTGTAAACCCTTTATTTACAGATACTTAAATTGTTCAGTGGTCTCTCCTCGTTGTGGAAAAGAGGTTTTTTTCCGGTGTGGAGAGAGAAAGCCTCGGGCAGGAAATCCACATCCCCTGATTTCCAGGGCAGCGATCCCTGAATTTCTTCCCCTGTTGTCGATGATCTCCTCCTCCATTTGTGATCGGGTTTTCCACAGGTTGCTTTCAATGATCAGGGGAGAGTTGTGATTTTCAGCGAGCATCGCTTTTCGAAAGTGAAGAAGCTGAAGGAGAGTTTGGGGGCATGAAGACGCTACTGCAGCGATCGGACGATACCGCAGGGAAACAGCACCAGGTGTCACCCGAGGAGGGAGCTCTCCAGAGATTCCAGGTCACGTCGTAAAGTTGATTCCGAGGGAAGGGCTCCCCGGATCTTTTCGATAGAGTGCATGACGGTGGTGTGGTCACGGCCTCCGAAGTGGTGGCCAATCTCTCCCAGCGAGCAATCTGTCAACCGACGACACAGATACATCGATACCTGACGCGGGAGAACGATAGAGCGGGTTCTGCGCGAAGAGCGAAGTTGCTCCGTGGTGACCGAGTAATATTCACAAACTTTTTTCTCAATAGTGCCCAGATCAATTCGCCGATTTTCCTGACCAAAAATTTCATTCAATGCCATTTGTACATTCTCGGGGTTCGCTTCGATTCCCTCATGACGAACCATGCTTTCGATACGCAAAACCGCACCCTCAAGCTCGCGAACATTGTCTTTGATGCGACTGGCAATCTGCTCCACCACATCCGCTTCCAACATCAGCTCCCGTTGTTGCAGCTTTTGTTCCAGGATCGAAACTCGTGTTTCAAGATCAGGTGTTTCCAGCTGTACCACTAACCCAAGCCTGAAGCGGGATCGCAGGCGATCAGAGATTCCCTGAATGTCTTTGGGTGGAGCATCGGAAGTTAAAACGATCTGTTTTTCACGGTTATAGATATCGTTGAAGGTGTGGAAGAATTCTTCCTGGGTGCGCTCTTTCTCAGATAAAAACTGCACATCGTCGATCAGCAGGGCATCCGCATTGCGGCAACGCTGGCGGAACTGGTCAATCTTCTGGGCGGTCAACGCGGCGATGAATTCATTGGTGAACGAGGCACAGGAGGTCACGATAATGTTTCGGAACCCCTGATCCAAAAGCTGATGGCCAATGGCATGAAGGAGATGGGTTTTCCCAAGTCCGACCGAACCATGAATGAAGTAGGGGTTGTAGGCTTGCCCCGGGTTTTCTGCCACAGCCAACGCAGCAGCCTGTGCGAGATGGTTCGAAGGGCCCGAAGTGAAGGTGTCAAAGGTGAATCCGGAACGGAGTTGGACTCCCTCTGCCTGGGCTATTGTGACAGCCGCTTTTGACATCGATTTTCGGACTGCCATCCCCGGTGTTTCTGAAGGTGGGAGAGTCTCTTTCCGACAGGCGAACCCGATCTCTTTCCCCGGGAGAATTCCCTCAAGGATCGAGCGTATGGAAGTTTCCCAACGGCTGCGCAGGACTTCCATTTGCGGTTCGCTGGGGGCGATGACGTGGACATGCTCCCCGGTGGATTCCAGGTGCACCCCTTCCAGCCAGACCGATTGTTCCGCCTCAGGGATTTCCCGCTTCAACAGGTCGAGGAATTGAACCTCGTACGACTTGTTGGCGGCGGGAGAAACCATCGAATTTCCTTCATTCCAGATCGGGAATTATTTGGGGTTCAACTGGAGAGCGACATGGAGAGTACCGAACCGGAAGTGCCGGATGCAAGGACCTCTCAAGAGAGGTTTACTTGTGAACAGCGTAGACGTTGAGTAACATACCTTTTCTGTCATGTACAAAACGCTCTGTATCGCAATAGACACGATCAGGGCCACTCATCATGAGAGTTGACGACGACACCCTGTGAATCTTGCCTGGCAAACGATCAGGAGTGGTACTCCTGAGTCGCTGGCGGCCCCACATGTTGGGGTTCGAAGGGATTCAGGAGGGGGTCTTCCCGTCATTTCAGCTGATCGAGTGCGGAGAGGTGGCAGAGTGGTCGATTGCACCGGCTTGCTAAGCCGGCGTACCGTTTTCGCGGTACCGAGGGTTCGAATCCCTCCCTCTCCGCCAATCCCTGAGTTCCGTCAACAGGCCTTTCTCAAGCGTTCCGGGTTGCTGAAGCCCGTTTCGCCTGACCATTCTGTTTTACCAGGCCATTTATTCCGCCAACCTGTCGACGCCGTCTGTTCACCCCGCGGGGGCTTCACATCGTCGATGGCTGATCAGGGATTTTTACACAGAAAATGAGGATTTCTTCGTCCACGGATGTGGAAAGCGATCACGAAACCCTGTTTTGGCAGGTCCCGGTTTCACTTTCGCAACAGCGGCGGCCGCAGCGCCGATTACCCCAGTGAGCCACAATCAGAAAGCCGCTACCCATGACGGTGGCGATACCAGCCGGTGGCCAGTGCAGACTCATATCTCCCGATTGATCGGTGACCAGAGAGGGGCAGCAGTCACAGGATTCTTCCGTTGTCATCGCCACGGCATCGAGTGAATTAGCATCGAGAGAATCAGCATCGAGTGAATCAACCGTGAGCGTGTCGCTGCCGGCAGGAAGATAAGGCAGGGCGCTTCCTGTCAGGATGCAGGCAATCCCTACCAGGGCCGCAGCGGATACCCACTTCTGACGATGTTTGCGATATCCATGGATCACCACGGTCAGCGCCATGGGAACCACCCAAATCGCCATGAGAGCGTGGGAAGCGGGGTGGGCCCAGATCTCCGCAAAGGCGGGGAGAGTCAGAAAAAGTACCGGGGCAATCAGGCAATGGATGGCGCAAGCGGTGGAAGCGAGACCACCGATCTTGTCGAGACGATCGGAGTCGTTGGACTGGGAGCCATCGTTAGTGGAAGTGGAAGGCGTCATCTCTATCCTGCCATCTTGCAATCGGCACAGAGTCCATAAAGCAGGATCTCGTGCCGCGTCATTTCAAATCCCTGCGGGAGCAGTTTCTCCAGATTCTTCACACACCCCTCCACATCGTAGGCGCGGCTGCAAGTGGAGCACAAAAAGTGATGATGGTGCTGAAGCCCAGAGGATTCATAACGCACGGAACCGGATTCCAGTTCCACAGGCACGAGCTCCCCATCTTCCACACCCTTCTTCAGAGAGCGGTAGACGGTGGCAATGCCGATGCTTTTGAGTGTTGGGTTCGATCGAAGATGTTCCCACAGTTCATTGGCAGACATGGGGCCATCAGAGACGGCCAGCGCCTCGATCACCTGTTGATGTTTGCTTTTGTTTTCACTCATGATTCAGTTCTCCAACAATGATGGCGGGATTCATCGAAGATCGATTACACCACACCTGTTTTGCGTTCCCGAGCCCTTTTGTTCCTCGATAGAAGAGCGGTCATGAAGATGGCCACCACGCCGAGGGAAGCCCCCTGAATCAAGGGGGTCTGTTGAGGCGTCTTTCCATGGCGACGCCAGTTTTCATGGGCAAACAATGTTTCGAAAGCGGGTTTTTCGATGGGTTCCATTTTCCACTGAAGAGTGATCAGCGACTCCAGGCGTTTTTGAACCGCAGCGAGAATGTCGTTGCGGTGGGCGCGGAAATTGACCGATTCGGTTCCCGCAAGAACGCACAGGGAGTTTTGGAAGACGTACGCCGGATTGATCCAGCCAAAGAGGGAGACCGCCCCTTCCCTGACCGCTTCCCTTTTCGCAGTTTTTGCAGAGACCAATGCCACCTCATCAAAGAAAGCGGCCTCACGGATCATGCGATCCATGCTCGACTGGTTGGCCCGGTCTGGTGCTTCAGCAGGAGGGCTGATCTGTGGGCGAGCCGCGTAGAACCCCGGGGCATAGGTTTCCACTTCACCCAGCAGGATTTCATAGCGTTCCGCCCGCAGCACCGTCGTCAATTCACTGGCGTAGAGGTTCGGCTGCAGACTGCTGACCACCTGGCGCACTGCAGCGGGAACGAGGACACAGAAACTGATCCACAAGCCGACCATCCACAATGCGGCAGTAGAGGAGCCGGTTCCTGCAGAGAGGACCGCAGCATAGAGGAGTCCCCACAGAAGAACGTATCCCAGGGATGCGAGGCTGAAGGTCTTCCATAATTCGAAGCTCTCTTCCAGAGCCCCGGTCCAGATTCCACCGACCACCAGCAGGGTGCCCACGAGGATCAGCACCACCAGAATCGGCAGGGAAACCCGCAGCAGCCACCATGCTTTCGGCGATGCGGTTTGGGTGCGAACCGTACGCAGAATTCCCAGATCGCGTTCCATGCTGGAGACGTCAAACATCAACACCAGCAGGAGCAGGGGCATCAGATAAGCGAGGACAAAGGCGAGGTCAAAGTTGCCCGAAAGGAGCTTCTCTGCATTTCCCAAAGTAGAAGGGTCACTGGTACGGAATGGTTCCGCACCCATCGTTGCGGAGACGACTGCCCAGGTACTGCGAATATCGGAGAGGCCGATGGCGAGGGCTGCGAGAGGTTCTGGCTCCATGACCGCATGAGCTGACGCATAGCGATCAGCGTAGCGAATCGTGGTCACATCGATCCAGTCACGGTCATCCGGCCCACTGACCTGATCGTCAAACCATCCGATGGCTTCCGTTCTTCGGGAGTCATCGCGTTGGGACAATTCTTTCAGAGTCTCTTGCCAGTCATTCACATGGTGCAAACCGGATGAGATGGCATAGAAACCGCAGAGCAGGAAAACCACCATCGCGGCGAGGCGCATCGGTGAGCGACCCAGCCTCTGAATCTCAAATCGGACCAGGTTGAAAAAGAGGGCGATCATCGGCTGCCCCCCACAATCGGAATGCGTCCCGTCCCGATCTGCAAAAGCCCCGCAGAAAAGATCAGCCAGATCAGCAGTGACACTGCCTCGGGCCAGCGATGCTCAAGGGCGAAATCCACGCTTTGAGGTTTAAATTCAAAGTCGGAAAGGGTCGCGTAATCGATCTTTTCACGGTTCCAGCGCCCATTTTCCTGACGCGTTCCGGCTTTGGCATCGAGGTCGTTGAGGACGCGGATCAGGTCACGGCGATAGTTTTCCGCCTGACGCTGAAACTGGGCATCGTGGAACTGGTCCGTTCCGGCAAAGGCCATACTCAAGCCTCTGGCGGCGAGGAATGGATCCAGAAAGGAGACCGCCTGCACGACCCCGATCTGCTTGCGCACCGTTTCATGACGGCGGCCGAAGTGCACATCCCAAACCTGATTGCCGTATTCCTCATCCTTTTGCATCAGGATGCCACCCAGGTTGACGGGAAGGTCGCTGACCTTTTCCACGCCGTACTCTTCGAGGACTTCCTGGCGAACCACATTGCGACGCTCGTCACGGGGGTTGTGTCCATCGAGACCTTTTGATCGGTCATCGGCCATCTCGTCTTCAAAGGTGACCTGAGACTTGAGTGGGAACAGTTGGGAACTGAACTCCGCCGTGATTCTGGGAAGGACGACAGAAGTCACCAACCAGCCGATGGTCAGAATCATCAGTGCGCTGCGGGAATCGGCGACTCTGGCAGAGATCCAAACCGAAAGCAGAACAACGATCAGAAGGTAAAGAGAGTGGGAGCTGCCGAACAGCAACAATCGGGTCTTCATATCCGTGGTAAGGGGTTCACCACTGAGCTGATCAATGACCACATGGGACACCATCAGCGCTCCCACCAACAACAAGGAAAGGAACCAGTAAGCGAGAGATTTCCCCCAGAGTATGGAGCGCAAGGACACTCCCTGAGCCACGAGAACCCGCAGCAATCCTGTTTCTCGATCACGGGACACCGAAGAAAATGCTGAGAATGCCAGCAGTAGCGGAACCAGCAGGGACAGGATGGTTCCCGCATCAAAGGCTCCGAGACGAATCAGTGAACTCCACGACCCGGCGTCCGAATGGGAGGGCGGGTTTTGCACGTGGGCTTCGACGCGCACCACTTTCCCGGTGAAAGGCATGACCCCTGAATCAAGGGTCGAAAGCGGGCTGCTCGGCTTGTAGACGTAACTGCCATAGTGACCGACACCATGGGCGGAGAGCCCATCGATGGCTTCCCATTGCTGACGGGAAAGTTCCATCGCCGCCGCGCGCCCTGTCTTTGCCCTGCTCTGGCTCTCTGCCCCGATCCACGTCGACAGGATGAGAGTAGCCAGTGCCAGGGCGACCAGTGCCAACAGGCGACCGTCACTGCGAATCGAACGCAGTTCCATCAGCAGCAGTTTGATGATCACGATCCGGACTCCATCTGTTTGAGGTAGATGGCTTCCAGGTCATTGGCAGAGAGTGAAGCCGGATCGATTTCCTGAACCAGCTTGCCTCCCTGGACGATGACCACCCGGTCACAGGATTCCTTGGCCCGGAAGAGATCGTGGGTCGCCATCAGGACAGCGGCGCCTTCGTCCGCCACCTTGCGCACCAGCATCGACAATTCATGACTGGCATGGGGGTCGAGTCCCGAAGCGGGTTCATCGAGGATCAGCGCCCGCGCATTCTTGGAGGTAGCGATGGCGATGCCGACCTTTTGACGCATCCCCTTGGAGAAGGTGGAAACGCGCCGGTGGATCGCCTCCGGAGCGAGGCCGCAGTGGACCAGTTTCCGCGCCATCTCATCACGGGGGACCTTCAATCCTGCCAGTGAAGAGAAGTGCTGCAGGTTTTCCATGGCACTGAGAAAGGGATACAGAGCCACATTTTCGGGGATGTATCCGAGGCGACTGCGGGCCTCGTCAGGATTCTTTACGACGTCGACTCCGTCGATGACCACCGATCCGGAATCGGGCTTCAAAAAGCCCGCCAACAGGTGGATCGTCGTCGTTTTGCCGGCGCCATTTGGCCCCAAAAGGCCGAGAACCTCCCCAGGCTCGACGGTCAGGGTCAACGCCTGAAGCGCTTGCGTCGAACCGTACGACTTGCTGACAGCTTGTGTTGCGATCATGAAGGCCTCTACAGACTCTATGGGTCAGAATTCACACGTTGATAGCCGTGTATGATAATTGATTATCATTCCGTGTCAAATCAATCGACTGCTAAAGCAGACAGATTACTCAACGCATTTTCTTGAGGGAAATGAGCGGAGGACGCTCATCCGTGGCTGCAATGCGGGCGATGCTCTCGCGCACGATCTTCGCCTTGTCCTTGCTCAGGCGCAGGGGGAAGTTTGGCTGGCCTGCATCGAAGAATGCGGCGTGCTCTTCGAGGGTGGGGATGACCTGTTGGGCATGGGCGCCATACTTCTCCAGCATTTCGACCACCTTGACGATGCGATGCTCGCTGGCATGGGGCTTCATGTCACGGACGTAATCGGCCAGTAACTCGATCCCTTCCGCCACGTGATGGCGCGAGAACAATTCCAGTCCCGCCATGCGGATTTCATGGGCAAACATGATGCCGCTCGGCGCGCGCACCGTGATCGCTTCCAGGATCGCCGGCAGCAGCGGCTTCAGCTGGTCGAAGGAGAGATTGCGGTAAACACTGCTCACCGCACCGCGAGCGCGTCCATCCTGATTGAGCAAGCTTGCACGCACCGCTTTCAGCAGTGCCTTGCGATCGATGCCTTCCAGATCCTTGCCGATCAATCCCTTGTTGTGACTGAAGAGGGCGAAAGTCAGGTAACGCTGCTCCATGTTGCGCGGATCTTTGGAAGAAGCCTTGCGCGACAGTCGCGCGAGCATTTCGGGGACGGCGACCTGTGCCGGCTTGCCGATGGCAGCCAGGGCTTCAGCGGCCTTGATGCGCAGCCACAGGTCAGAAGAGCGCAGCGCTTTTCGCAGGAGCGGCACCGCCGCTTCCGCACGACCGCGCTGAAAGATGATGCCCTGACAAGCACCGATGCGTCCGTCTTTATTCTTGCCCTGTAACAGGCTCATCAAGCCCGGAACGATCTCGGCATCACGACGTCGACCCAACTCCATGGCGGCGCGCTCGCGTACCACCGGCGACCAATTGGCCAATCGCTGGAGCAAGGTTTCGGTACTCATCGCTGCATAGAAACTGGTGCGGTCCTTGTTGGTCCAGCCGCGCCCATCATCGATGATGCTGTCCGCGGTGGCTCGATCGATCTGTGGTGCCGGGCTCTTGCGCTTCCCGGTGAAATAGGTCTTTCCCAACGGCATCGCATAGGCGAGCAGGTAGGCACCGGTGCTGTCCCAATTGTTGTAGGACTCGGGTCGGGGAGTGGGTGCTCCCTGATAGAGATAGGTGCCATCCCAACGGCGGGCGAGGTCATAGGACCACGCCATCTCCTGCATCCACGCTCCGGTGGCATCTTCACCCGCACGGGCGACCCCGGGCAGGGCCCAGGTCATGTTGAAGAAGTTGCCGGTGTGACCCTGATCGCGCTCGGTACCGTGGGCAGCGATAGCCATGTGCGAGAAGAACTCACAGGCATCCGCATCCGATTCCAGATCAAAAAGCACCGCCGCCATCTCGTTCTTGCCATTGTCACAGTGATTCTCGATCCACGGGTCGTGATCGCCATAGGGGATGGAACCCTTGCCGACATAGAAACGCACCAGTTCGAGGCTTTTGCGCAGAGCCTTGTCGAGACCTGCAACATCCACCTGTGCCCGCTGGGCCAGTGCCAGTGAGTAGGTCAGCGGAATCCCCGGGGCATTCATCATGCCGTAGCCTTCGAGACGGTTATGGGGACCCTGAATAAAGCCGTGTCCCCAGGAGCCGACGACACTTTGTCCATCGACGATCATGCGGGTGATGCGTTCGAGGCCGTTTTTCACATAGGTTCGATCGCCGGTGGCGATGACGTATTCGGCCAGCAGGATGTTGACGTAGGAGTACTGCCAGGTGCGCACGCCGGTTTCCTGGTTGTATTCAGAGAGCAGTCGCACCTGTTCTTCGACGACGGGCAGGTACTTCCTGTCACCGCTGGCGAGAAGGGCGAGGGCATTGAGGGCGCGGGTGATCTCATTGCCGGCGCGGGGGTTGGCCTGCATCTTTTTTGCCACCGCTTCGCAACCCTGCTCGAAGATCTTTTGTGATTTGGAACAGTCGTAGGGGGCGGTCTCGCTGTAACGGCCAAGAACAGGCAGCTCGATGGTGACGTTCCGGGTTTTGCCTTCACGCCAGACGGTCAAAGGCAGACGGCCACCCTTTTCTTCCGTCTCCGCCAGAGTGATGGCCTGCCCCATCCGCACACGGGCATCGTCGTCGATGGTTTCACCGAAGAGACCGGTGATCACATCGCCAACCTTTAGCTTTCCATCTGCCGGCGATCCTGCCGCCACTTCGGTCACGAGAATCTGCCGCGCATCCGTCGTCACATGTTTGTCACAGTAGATCCAGCCACGGGCCCCGGTCGGCCCCAGATTCCAGTCGTGGGTCCACCCCTCGGGCACGGAACCCCCCGCGGTCAGATCAGGACGCGGAGCGGAGTTGGAGTGCTGGGCCTGAATCGGGGAAGAGGCAAGAAGGATCAGAAGGCTGGTAATCAGAAGAAGTGTTGGTCGGAGGAACGGTCCCAGCATGAAACAGGTCTTTCCGGTTCAGATCTTCATTCCGACGATGGTGCCTTCGAAGACGCGCTCACCGTTGACGTAGCCCTGGGCGCTGAACTTGGCGAGGCGACTGCGCAGGGCGATCATTTCGCCGACCATCAAAAGGTCACAGCCCGGTTCGACGATGCCCTTGAAGCGAACATTCTCGCAGGCAGCGAAGCCGACGATGTCATCCTCATTACCGGAAGCTTCGCCGTAATAGAAGGAGCACAGTTGTCCGGCGGTCTCGATCATCAGCACTCCGGGAAGGAGCGGGCGATCGGGGAAGTGTCCGCTGGTCCAGAAGGCATCATCCTTGACCTCATGAACACCGGCGATGGTCGAGTTGTCCGGATCGAAGTGCACGATCCGGTTCAGCAATTCCATGTCATTGCGCTGGAAATTTCTGCGACGAATTTCTTCAGGGCCGAAGACCACGTTTTGGGTGTCGATGGTGGCCGGATCCAGAATCGCATCGGTCGACATATCGCTCCTCCTCCAGATCCGGAGAATACCCTAACTCCGGTGGAGGTGCGAGTTGACAGGGGGGCAGAGTTTTCAGATCTCTATTCTCTCCACGAGGGTTCTGGGTCTTGCCGGGGTCCCGATGTATACTTCAAAGGAGTCGACTCATCCCTTTCGACCCTCTCGAGTGATCGGTCTCAGGCCCACACTGGAGTCCCACAGACCGCCCAAACCTTGAGCCCGATTTAGCAGGAGCAACGATGTCCAGTTTGAGTACCACCATCGAACAGCGTGCCACCGCCGGTGAAAACCCCCTGACCTACACCCTGGTCCAGCTGGAAGGTTTCATCGATGCCGCCAACTACCCCATCTTTGAGAAGGCCCTGGAGAAACTGATCGACAGTGGTCGCCATCACATCGTCCTCGACTTCAAGGGCGTGGAGTACATCAACTCCACCGGAATCAGTGGGATCATCCGCTTTCATCATCAGTGTTCCACAGCGGGCGGATTGCTGGTTCTGGCGCGGGTGGCGCGCAATGTGGGCATCACCATGCACCTGCTCGGCGTGACCTCTGTGGTTGCTGTCGCCGGTAAGCTGGAAGAGGCCGAGAAAGCCCTGCAGGGTGAGAAACTTGCCCCGGCCGAAGAGGGCAGTGAGCGCAAGATGCCGGTCATCGCCGACAAGCCGGGTCCCACCGGGACTGTGGCGTTGCTGTTGCCGGGCAAGGGCAACTTCGCCGATATCTGCAAAAAGCGGGTCGAGGATCGTGGAGGAAAAACATTCCTCTATGGTTCACCCGCCGAACTTCTTGAGGCACTCGATGCCATCGTTCCCGACCTGATCGTCATCGACCAGCGCATCCCGGGCAGCGAACAATTGGTGGAGCGCATCAAACTGATGCCGCGACACGCTCTCGCCTCCATCATTCTGATCCATCCCAAGGGGGTCGATCCGACGACGGTCAGCGGCTTCCGAGTCTGGGAGAACGACTCCCTCGTCGACCCCTTCGATCTGGGCAACCTGTTTGTTCTCGCCGAAAGCGAAGTGCGCCGGGTCAGTCGCGATCGCAAGCTCTTCAGTCAGCAGGTACGTTTCCAATTTGATGGTTCCAGAGATTCGGTCGACCAGGGCCTGAGCCTGGGCACCGCCCTGATCTCCCGGCTGCCGTTGACCGAGACGGAGAAGAACGCGCTTCAGTCCGCCCTCAAGGAGGGGGTCGACAACGCCGTCCGTCATGGAAACGGGGAGGATCTCTCCAGTAAGGTCACCGTCAACTACGTCGTCGATCCCCGCCGGGTGACGATGCTCGTGGAAGATGAGGGAGAAGGCTTTGACCACGAGTTCTTCCTCGGCCAGATCGAGGACAAGGATGCCTTTGAACGTGCCAAGGAGCGGATGCGCGAAGGAGGCCGTGGCGGTCTCGGAATCCTGCTGATGCACCGCTGCTCCGACCGCCTGGAGTACCTCGGCAAGGGCAATGTGGTGCGCATCGAGAAGGCTTTGCAACGCTGATCAGGGAGTTTATTCCCGGCTTTTGCTCTGGAGTGGCAACTCTCTGTCATTTGGCGTTGACAGCCCGGCCACCGATCTGCACAATTGGCGTTTCCCTTCGATGGCAAGAAAGTCCTTTTCTGCCTTCGGGAGGCCTGTTCGCAGGCTCAGAGCGGGTGTAGCTCAGGGGTAGAGCATCACGTTGCCAACGTGATTGTCGTGGGTTCGAATCCCATCACCCGCTCCATTTTTTCTTTCCTGCACCTATTTGCGGCTTTCAT
>JAPOLY010000064.1 GCA_029976805.1 bacterium | reverse complement strand
TGTTGGCGAGGTATGTCGCAGAGGCTGATGCCGGGGAAATCAACGATTTGGCCCGGGCGATGGCGGTGGAATTGACGGTCGAAGTTCCGGAAAAGGTGATCGACCGTTATCCTCACCTCAATCGTGATCTTGTGGCCTGTATCGAAGGGATCAAACCCGTCGATTCAAGTCGGCATGAGATCACACTTTCATTTGCCGGAAATCTGCCCGGTGCAGACCTGACCCGCTGGCTCAACCTTTTACTGGGGAACTGCTCGATGTTGCCTGGGGTCACCCTCGCCGATCTGGAAATCCCTGAACCGATTTTGCAGGACTTCACTGGCCCTCGTTTCGGAATCGGTGGAGTCCGCGAACTTGTCTCCGTTTCAGACCGCCCCCTGCTGGCCACAGCTCTCAAACCGAGAGGCGCACCCGTTTCTGACCTGCAACAGATCTGTCGCGAATTTGTTGAGGGCGGTGGGGATCTGATCAAGGACGATCACAATCTGATCGACGATTCCAACGAGAGTTTTCTCGAAAGGGTTGTCGCCTGTATCGACAGCATTCGCAGTTCTGAACAAGGGCGCAGGGTTCTGTATCTGGTCAACCTGATGGGGCCGGCGGAAGAATTGGATCGTCGATTGGAATTGGCTCTGGATGCTGGAGCGGATGGGGGATTGGTTGCACCTTGGGTACTCGGTCTCGATCGCACCCGAAAACTGATTGCTGATCACCCGGGAGTCTATCTGGGGCATCCTTCCATGAGCGGTGTCTACACCCGCAGCGGGGGTGGCATTGCTTCGCGCCTGGTTCATGGCACCTTTGCCCGCCTTGCGGGAATCGATGGTTCAGTCTTCGTCAATGCAGGGGGCCGTTTTTCACCGACCCGGGAAGAGGGGCGCAGCGTCGCCCGAAAACTGAAAGAACCTTTGGGTAATTTGCTTCAAGGTTGGGCTGTACCCGCTGGCGGGATGAGTCCAGAGAGGGTCCCTGAGATGCTCGCTGATTATGGCTCGGATGTGATGATTCTCATCGGTGGAGCGATTCTTGCTGATGAGAGGGGTGTTAGAATAGCAACGGAAGAATTGAGTGAAGCGCTGGAGTTTTCCGGGAGGAGGCGTACTTGAGTTACCATGCATTGGGATTGGGAGTGGCGTTGATAGCCATGTTTTTCCTCAGCGTTGTGACGGTGTCCTGCTATCAATCTTATCGTGAGTTTGAGGGTTATGAGAAAATGGGTTTATCTCCTGAGAAACAGAAAATGTTGCCATTGTCGACTTGGGTCGTTGAACAGATTTTATCCAGCAAGGAAGAGCAAGGTTCAGGTTTCTCTGCCAATGATTTTGAGGAAGCCAAAAGTATTATTTTCCTGTTGGGGTGTGTTTCAGTATTGACGTCGATTGGGCCAGGGTTCCTTATGGGTTTCTTCGCCAAGAAACTGAAATTTCAGGAAGAGTCTTGAATCCCGATTGGAGAGTCTGCCGATGAAACTGAACCCTGCATTTAAATCGACGCCGCTGTATTTTTTGACAATCGTGATTGAAATGGTCTCGAGCCTGATTTTGATCGGCTGTGTCAATGCCTACGTGATCGACCTGAGTTTGCTGCAAGAATCCGCAGATTCTCCCGATCTCGAATCACTCAATTTTTTCAGTCGGGCAATCGTTGAATCGGCGATCACTACAGCCGAATCCAGTGGCAGTAACAGTCCAACTGCCGTGATCGATGCTGCAAAGTCGACGATTTTTCTTCTGGGAGGGGTTTCCCTCCTCGCCACCATCGGAGCACTTCTGATACTGGCCATGAATTCCAGAATCCCGGGCAGCGAGCAGGGGTCTGAAGATGAAGATTCCTGACCATGGCACCACGGGTCCAGACCGGTCTCGATCACTTCATCGCCGAGAAGATCGGTGAGTTAAAGACAGCGAGTCTGGGAGTCTGTTGTCATCCGGCTTCTGTGAATCACCAGATTCGTGGATTACCCCAGCTGCTCCAGGAACAGGGCACCTCTGTGAAACGCTGGTTTGCTCCAGAGCATGGCCTGCTGGGCCAGTTGCAGGATATGGAAGAAGTCTTCCCCGATTCACCTCAGGTGGTGAGTCTCTATGGGGATTCTGCAGATTCCCTTCGGCCCACCCCGGAAGCGGTGGCTGGACTCGACGTCATCCTTTTTGACCTGCGTGATATCGGAACCCGCTACTACACCTTTGCCGCGACCTTGCGATATCTGCTGGAGGCGGTCGCCGGTACTGGAACACGGGTGATCGTCCTCGATCGACCCAATCCCATCGGCGGAATGCAGGTCGAAGGTGGGGTCGTCCAGGCAGGATTTGAAAGTTTTGTCGGTGCATTGCCGATTGCTGTCCGCCACGGCATGACGATGGGTGAGTTGGCCCGTTTCATGACCTCTCACCTGAACATCGATGCAGACCTGGAAGTGATTCCCTGCACCGGTTGGAACAGGTCTCAAATTCAGGGCGACATCGATTTGCCCTGGGTCCTGCCTTCTCCCAATATGCCGACCCCCGAGACCGCCCTGATCTACCCCGGAATGTGCCTTGTCGAGGGGACCACCCTTTCTGAAGGTCGCGGGACTACTTTGCCGTTCCATCTGGTGGGAGCGCCGGGTCTCGACGGTCATCGTTTTGCGGAGGTGGCATCGCAGTTGGCCCGGGAGATGGAACTCTCCGGTGTGACTTTCCGCCCTACTGCGTTTGTGCCTCATATCCAGAAGCACCGTGGAGAATCGTGTCAGGGGATTCAGGTCCATGTCACGAATGCGGACCGGCTGCATTCCCTAATGCTGGGAATGGTCGTGATCACCGCGGCTGCCCTGACTTCCGGGGACGCTTTCCAGTGGCGAACAGAAGAGTACGAGTTTGTGAAAGATCCGCTGGCCATCGATCTGCTCTGGGGAGCGGCTGATTTCAGGAAAACCGTCGATAGTTTGTGTAATTCGACCACCGATCCTGCTTCAGCCCTGTTGGATCTGTTGAACTCCAGAAAGACGGAGCGTCAGATGTTTCTGGAGCAACGGGAGTCGTGCCTGTTGTACCGCTGATTCCGAGCGGGAAGGTTTTCATGCAGGATTCAAGGATCTCATCCAAAGGCCCCGACTGGGCTCCAGCCGTTTTGAAGATTGCGGCGATCTACAATTTGATCTGGGGTGCTCTGACGATTCTTCTTCCCGAATGGTCTCTTGGGTGGTTGATCGATGAACAGCGATTGCTGGCCCTCGATCCCCTGACCTTTGTCTTTTGGCAATGCATCGGCATGATCGTGGGTGTCTATGGTTTGGGATACTGGGCGGCCGCTGCCGATCCCCTGCGCCACTGGCCCATCGTTCTCGTCGGTTTTCTGGGCAAGATCTTTGGTCCCATCGGTTTCCTTCAGGGATTATGGCTGGAGACGGTTCCCCTGACCTTTGGCTGGACGATTCTCGCCAACGACATCCTTTGGTGGGTGCCCTTCGGTCTTATCCTGTGGCACGCTCGCGATGCAGCGGCCTCACCTGATCGGCGATGAGACTGAGCACGCCCATGCGTATGTCGACTTTGCCGCTGACAAGGATCACTTCCGGTCTTTCCAGAAGCACTTTTTTGACCTGAGGCCACAACCGTGAGAAACAGGTTACCTCACACAGCGCTTCTTCATCTTCCAGAGTGATGAATCCCATCGGTCCCGTTTTTGTCGGGTGTTGTCGACTCGCCAGTCGAATACCGGCAACGCGGACCGTTTTCCCACACCAGCGCCGCAAATCTGTCATCGGTACACAGCGTTCCTGTTGAACCTGCCTGCGGAACAGGCTCATCGGGTGGGCACTGATCGCGGCTCCCAGCAATCTCATCTCTTCGCGCAACTTTCGGGCTGGAGTGAAATCTGCGAGCTCCGGCCCCACATCGCGGATCCCCGGAAGATCTCCACTGACGATGTGTGGGGATTCTTTCCGTTCCCGGGAATGACGGGTGACACATCTCCAGATCAGTCGCGGTCGAGGGATATCAAAGTCGTCGAGGGCGCCGAGAAGGATCCAGTCTTCCAGTTCGGAAAGGGGTAGCCGGGTGCGTCGAATCAGGTCCTCTGGAGAGGTGAAGGGACGTTCGGTGAAGACCCTGCGGATGCTCTCCCGCCGTGAGCCGTGGATGATCGACAGTGGCAACCGGATGGCCCCATCCGTTTCCATGGCGAAATCACTCTGGGAGCGATGAATACAGGGAAGTCGCAGGGACACACCGATCCGCCTCGCTTCGGCGACGAAGGCGGAGAAGGGGTACATGCCGGCATGATGACGAAACAGGGCACACATGAACTCGGCTGGGTGATGGGTCTTCAGCCAGGCACTGCGCCAGGCGAGCAGACCGTAGGAAGCGGCGTGTGACTTGTTGAAGGAGTAGCGGGCGAAGCTGAAGAGGTGTTGCCAGAGCTCCTGAGACTCGCGGATGCCGTAGCCGTTTCCGAGTGCGGCGGTGACAAACTGTTCCCCCAATTTTTCGAGAGTGGCGTCGTCTTCGGCTCGTACTGCTTTCGCCAGTTGGCGGCGAAGGACATCCGCTTGTGCCAGGGGAATTTGCATCAGGGTAGCGATGGTCTCCATGACATTTTCTTCATAAAGGAGCAGTCCCTGTTGGTCAGTGAGAAGGTTACCGAGAGCGGGGTGGGGGGGGCGGGGTTCCTCTTCGCCACGGATTCTTCGGCAGTAGGCATCCTTGAGTCCGCCTGCTGAGGGGCCGGGACGGATCAATGCCACCGACTGGATGACATCGCTGGCGTTCTGTGCCTGCATTTGGATCAGCAGTGCCCGCATTCCCGGACTCTCCAATTGGAAACAGCCGAGGGTGCGTCCTTCCCGGACCAGATCGGCGGTTTGTGAGCACTCTTCGGGAATGCCGTCGATATCGAGGGATTCACCACTCCGTTCTTCAATCAGATCACGGACGGTGCCCAACTCAGAGATGCAGCGATTGCCGAGAAGGTCGATCTTGATCAATCCGGTGTGCTCGATGGAGTACATGTCCAACTGGGTGATGGTGATGCCACGGTGTGCGCGCTCCAGGCCGACGATCTGGGCGATGGGGCGATCGGCGATACAGATACCACCCGGGTGGATCGAGCGGTGGTGGGGGCGTCCCCGCAACCATTCAGCGTCTTCGAGGAGGGTTCGTTTCGATTTCGCTGACAACGACAGGGAGGCGAGGACCGGATCATCGCGCAGGTATGCACCGATGCTTCCTTCAAGACGGTGGGGCAGTCTCCGCGAAAGGCGGTCGATCTCCAGAGGTGCGACCCCATGGGCACGGGCGGCTTCGCGCAATGCGGAACGGACCTGAAGAACTTGTCGTGTGCAGATCATCGCAGTTCGTGATGTTCCGTGACGTTGATAGACATGATCGATCAGGTCTTCCCGCCCCTGCCAGCACAAATCGATGTCGATGTCGGGAAGGTCACTGCGATGGGGGTGGAGGAACCGTTCGAAGCGCAACTGATGGCGGATCGGGTCAACCTGGGTGATGCCGAGAGCATAAGCGACGATGGAAGCCGCTCCCGACCCGCGCCCCGCACTGGCGATGCCGAGACGTCGGGCCTCGTCGATGATTTCCCCGACGACGAGAAAGTAGGGCACGAAGCCCATCTCATCGATGACCTGCAACTCGCGGGTCAGGCGTTCGAGCATCGGTCGTTGCACTTCTCCATGACGTCGAAGAAGGCCCTGATGGCAGCGTTGGTAGAGCTGACCGTACGCGGTTTTTCCTGTCACTTCCTCGACGGGAGGGAAGATGGTCTTTGCCGGTTTTTCCGGGTAGGGACAACTGTTACGGGCGAGGAATTCTGCTCCGCCCAGTGCTTCAGGGAGATCGCGGTAGCGCTGACGCCATTCGGTCACGGTGGGAATCGGTAACAGTTGCCCAGGGGAAAAATGGGTGGAAAAGGGGATCGAGTGCTGTTGCCGGCGCTGATCCGCCATTTGATCGACGGTGGAGGAGTGGGTGAGGGCATCGAGCAGATGAGTCTGATGGGCGGTGAGGGCGGGGGATCCTCCGAATCGACTGCCGGCAACGAGGCGCAACCGGTGTTGTTGAGCCAGTTCGAGAAGTTGTCGTTCGCGACCGATGGAAGAGCCCCAGCGATCGATCTCGAGCCATAACCGCGAGGTCAACTCCGGGTTCCGTTGGAGCAGGTGTTCGGCGAGAGCGGGATCACCGGTGATAATCCAACAGCTGGAAAGGCCACAGAGGATTTCGAGATCGTTGTCAGGTATCGGCAGGAGGTGAGTTCCCGAGCAGGTTCCTGAGTGTGTCCCGGAACAGGTGTCTTCCTCCGCCATGTCTTTCACTGCGGTTTCTGTTACTGGAGAGGTGGTTGCGGCAAGTCGCCAGTCACTGACGCTCTGATGCACTTCACCGAGACCGTGGGTGTCGATGGGAAGGAGCAGAACCGAAGTTTCGGCAATGACCGACGGGGTTGCATCGCATCTTTGTCTTTCTCCGGAACGGGAACGATCAAAATGAGGACGCTGTCGACACGGCAGTTGGGTGCCGACGATGGCGGCAGATCCGCCCGCGTATCGGGCCGCTTCGACGCAGGTGCCCAGCTCTGCGATCTCAGTGATGGCAAAGCGTTGCCAGCCCTGTTTCCGGGCCTGATCGATCAGTTTTTCGACCGGCTGATGTCCTCGCAACAGAGAGCCCCAGGAGCGCAGGGAGAAAAGCAGTGGTAAAGAGTGGGTCCTGGAAATAAGTGGGTTGGCAGCAGTAGTGTTCGTCACGTTTCTCTCCGACAGCAGACAGGGCGGAGAATGAGCATAGCGAACACCTGTTCGCTATCAAGGGGGTAGTTGGATTGCTTGCCCAAAGGAGAAGGGCGGTCACACTGAGACCGCCCCAAAGCCCCGGGATTCAGGAAAGTTGAAGGATGCACCGCGATAATCCGCCACAGAAACCGGCTCAAGATCCCCCCTGGAAGGAAGCACATGCCGGTGCCCTTCAGGAGGGTGCGGAAGGTTACAGTGATCCGGTGACCGGATTCTGGGTGTGGACCGAGATCGCCCACCGAAAAAGGGGGGAATGCTGCCACAGCGGTTGTCGTCACTGCCCCTGGCGAGAATCGGAATCGAAGTAAAAACAAAAAAAGAGCCGGGAAGCGACGCTTCCCGGCTCTTTTCAACTCAGCTCTGAAAAAGGTTCAGGGGCAAGAGTTGTAGTTGGCACAGTCAAGGGCATCCGCGGTCGGGTCAGGACCACAGGACGGACCGGTCGGAGCAGGCATCCCAGGTCCACCCGAGAACAGGTTGGCAAGGACGTAGACTGCATCCGCGATGTTGGTCGAGCCGTCATCGTTGGCATCCGCCGAATCGGCACAGGGGATCGCTCCACCTGTGAAGAGACCCGCCAGCAGTGAGACCGCGTCGGCGATGTTGATCGAGGCGTCGTCGTTGACGTCACCACGAACGAATCCACCAACAGCCGCGTCCAGCGTCACCGTACCGTCGATGAGACTGGCCGGATTGGCCTGACCACCGACCACCATGATGTTGATCACCGGAGGCGCACCGAGGGCGTTGCTCCAGCTCAGGCTGGTGGTGGTGCCGGCAGCGTTACCGATCAGTCCGGAAGGCACGGTGTCGTAATCGATGGTGCCGAGGATCGTCTCGGAGGTGAGCTGCAGGACCACGGTGCCCGGGCTTGAGAAGCTGTAGACACAACCGACAGTCACACCGTCACTGTAGGTGTTGACGTCGAGGAAATCAGGCCCGGAACCGGAGTTGAGTCCATTCAGTGCCGCACCGGTGTTGAAGCCGTTGGCACTGAGAAGGGTCGCGTCATGGGAGAGACCGAAGGAGAAGCCCTGAGTCTCATTCGGGTAACCGGGTGCTGCGGAATCCTCACTGGCGGAGATGGTGCCGGTGAAAGAGCCGGTTCCGGTATCCGGTGAGTAGGTTCCCGAAGCATCCTGGGCGATGAAGCTGAAGCCATTGGTGATACAGCTCGGATCGTTGCTGCAGTCCGGGTCGGCGCAGTCAGCAAGACCGTCTCCATCGTCGTCGGTTCCGTTGGTGCAGTTCTCCACCGGCGGAGGAGTACAGGCCGGATCCTGATCACAGTCCGTGTCCTCACAATCGATGAATCCGTCACCATCGTCGTCAGTACCGTTGGTGCAGTTCTCCACCGGGGCGGGTCCGCCACCGAGGGAGATGCTCAGGTCACTGTTGCCCGTGGCGCCGTTCCAGCCACCAACCTGAATCAGGTAGGTGTTGCCGGCGGTCACCGGGACAGCCACCGTGGAACTGAAGTTCGGGGTGGTGCAGCCGTCGTCGTCACTGGCAAGACATGCGGGGGAGGGCGGGCAGGTGCCACCGTCGTAGACGATCAGCACGGTGTCATCCATGCTCCCCAGAGTTCCGCAGGTTTCGATCGTGGCCGTTCCGCTGGCGGAAGGCGTGTAAGCGAACCAGACGTCCGTATCCATGTTGGTATCACAGTCAACAGGGCCATCGAGGATGGCTCCGGTGTTATCGAAGGCGAAGACACCCTCACCGACAGCCTGCGCATTGGCACAGTCATCGTTGGCAGGGCCGGTTCCTCCACCACCACAGGCGGGGTCACCGATGCAGTCGTCGTCAGCACAGTCGATGAGGCCATCGCCGTCGTCGTCGGTACCGTTGGAGCAGTTTTCAACAGGGCCTGGGCCGGTGCCCAGAGAAATCGTCAGGTCGCCGTTACCCTCAGTGCCGTTCCAGCCGCCGACCTGAACCAGGTAGGAGCTGCCTGCAGTGACCGGAATATCCACCTGGGACATGAAGGCCGCACCACCGGCGGTGTTGGAGCAGGTGTCGTCTGCGGACGCAATGCAGGGATCGCCTGCGGTCGGGCAGAATGAACCGTCGTAAACGATGAGGACCGTGTCGTCCTGGCTGCCGCCGGCGTCGCAGGTGCCAATGCTGGCGGTTCCCGTGGAGCTTGCGGTGTAAAGGAACCACACGTCGGTGGTCATGTTGGCGTCACAGTCGATGGGGCCGTCCAGGAATGCGCCGGTGTTGTCGTAGGCGAAGACGCCTTCGGCAACGGGGAGTGCATCGATACAAAGATCGTTGCCGGGGCCGGTACCTCCGCCGCAGGCGGGGTTGGTGGCGCAGTCCGGATCGGCGCAGTCGGTGAGTCCGTCACCGTCGTCGTCGACACCATTGGTGCAATCCTCAAGAATGGGACCCGCACCGACGGTGATGGTCACAGTTCCGAGTCCGGCACTCGTCGCTCCGAATCCACCGACGCGGATCACGTAGGTTTCTCCGGAGATCACGGGGACGATCACTTCCGAGTCAAAGGTCTGGCAACCCGCCAGAGTGGAGCCGTCACCGTCACAACCCAGCAGGGCCAACGCGGAGCAATCTCCAGCGTAGATCGCAAGGTCGGTATCGAATCCGGCAGGATCGCAGGTGTTGAAGATGGCGTCACCGGTGCTGGTTGCAGTGTAGGTGAACCAGCCGTCATTGTTCATGCCACCGAAGGCATTCGGACAGCCGGTCGGAACCGGATCTGCACTGTTGGTCAAACCGGTGGTATCGAAGAAGTTGGGGCCGTCGAACATGGCGATGGCTCCGATACACTCATCGTTTCCTCCACCACCACCGCCACAGGCAGGATTGGTGGCGCAGTCCGGATCGGCACAATCGGCGAGTCCGTCACCGTCGTCATCCACTCCATTGGTGCAGTTCTCCACCGGGGCGGGACCGCCACCGAGAGAAATGGTGAGGTCGCTGGTGCCGGTGGCACCATTCCAGCCACCGACCTGAATCAGGTAGGTGTTACCGGCGGTCACGGGGACTGCAACGGTGGAACTGAAGTTCGGTGCGGTACAACCGTCGTCATCACTGGCGAGGCAGGTTGCGGAAGGCGGGCAGGTACCACCGTCGTAAACGATGAGAACCGTGTCATCGAGAGTGCCGGCAGTGCCGCAGGTTTCGATGGTGGCGGTGCCGCTGGCAGACGGGGTGTAGGCGAACCAGACGTCGGTGTCCATGTTGCCATCGCAGGCGGTTGGACCGTCGAGGATCGCACCGGTGTTGTCAAAGGCGAAGGCACCCTCACCCACGGCCAGTGCGTTGGCGCAGGCGTCGTTTGCCGGACCACCACCGCCGGTGCAGGCGGGGCTGGCAGCACAATCGGGGTCGGCACAGTCGACGAGTCCATCGGCGTCGTCGTCAACACCGTTGGCACAGTCTTCAGTCGGTGCAGGACCGCCTCCGACAGAAATACTCAGGTCACTGTTTCCGGTAGCGCCATTCCAGCCACCGACCTGAATCAGGTAGGTGTTACCGGCGACCACGGGGACTGAAACGGTCGAACTGAAGTTCGGAGTCGTGCAGCCATCGTCGTCACTGGCCAGGCAGGTTGGGCTCGGGGGACAGGCTCCACCGTCGTAAACGATCAGGACGGTGTCATCGAGGGATCCTGCGGATCCGCAGGTCTCGATGGTGGCAGTTCCGCTGGTGGTTGCGGTGTAGGCGAACCACACGTCGGCATCCATGTTGGTGTCACAGGCGTTCGGGCCATCGAGGAAGGCGCCGGTGTTGTCGAGAGCAAAAACACCCTCTCCCACAGCCTGGGCATCGGAGCAAAGGTCATTGGCGGGAGCACCTGGGCCACCACCACCGCCACAGGCGGGGCTGGGGGCACAGTCCGGGTCATTACAGTCGACCAGTCCGTCGCCATCGTCGTCGGTGCCGTTGGAGCACTGCTCCACCGGTCCGCCACCGCCGGCGGGAAGGGTGTCGACAAAGAGCTGACCGGTTCCCGCAGAGTCGAGCCAGGCAGAGAGGCCGAGATTCCATGAGCGGGAGAATCGGCCGTAGTCATCGGAAAGGTTGTTTCCGCATGCCGCACCACCGCAGCAAAGCTGACCGATGACACGATGGTTCTGGTCAAAGAGGGGAGATCCGGAAGAACCGGGTTCGGTGGTTCCGGCGTCCCAGTCATTGACGGTGACAAAGTTGGTGCTGAGGGAAGGCGGCTGGTTCTCGAAAGAGATGCGCTTCTCATCCGTCGCCGGGTGGTGAATGCCGACTGCACTGGTGGGAGCAGAAGTGCTGGCATCCCAACCACAGAAGGAAACACCGAAGGCCGCATTCGGAGGCGAATTCAACTCCACAAGGGTGAAGTCCGAAGTAGCGGATCCCGCTCTGTAGATCGATCCAGTGCTGAACTGGTTGAGGACACCGTCACCAGGACCACCGGAAGCAGCACTTCCGGGTGTTCTGCAGAAGGAGTTCTCATAGTTCCAGTACACCACCAGGGAGGGCGCGTTTCCGGAGAAGATCCCGCAATGATCCGCTGTCATGAAGTAGGGGGTGCCGTCCTGGGAAGTGTTATTGACCATGAAACCGGTACAGAAAGTGGATCCCCCGGTGGAGATCACTCCGACACAGTCGATTTCATTTTCCCAACCCACGGACTCGGGGCAGGCCACATCGATGTTGCAGGAACCGGAAAGGCTCGGGGTGTTGTTTGGCAGCGGCTGCTGACCAAAGGCTTCGTGGAAACCGCGGTAACCAGCGTTGACGCTGGTGAGTTTGATCTCTTCCTTGATCAGGCTCACTGCATTTTGCGGGCAGCGAATCTCGATGATGACATCCCCGCCGGCGACTGCCGGAGTCCACAGTTCACCACTGTCGTTGTAGTCGTCGATGGTGAAGGGACGAATACGATGGGTTCCATCGACGTTGTAGATCAGCATCTCACTGTCGATGGGAAGCAACCAGCGCTGGAAACCAAAGTTCATGCTGACGGCATTCTTGCAACTGAAGCGCAAGCGCCACATCGCCAAGTTGTCATTGAGCTTCTCCCAGTGACCATGGGTCGCGGCCGTGATTTCGACCAGATTGGGAACCGCATAGCGCGGTGCGAGGCCTTGCTGGTCCCTGAGATCGTCTTCTAATTGAAGAGCGAGCAGGTCCAGAGAATCCACCGAGATAGTGGGAACCAGCTTGAGAGAATCCTGTGCTTGGATGGTTCCAGAGAAACCGATCAGGGAACACAGGAACAACAGAATGAACTGCGACGTGCGCATGGTGTAACAACCAATCGTCACCGTCTCCGCTGACTACTTGCGGGAGAAGTCAGCGAAAACTCGCCTAAAGGATGATGTATGTCAGTCCGGATTCTAGGAGCCCGAATCCATTCCTCCATTGTCGCCTGATCCGGCTGTCAGGCAAGACAGTAATGTCTCAGGAATCTATTGCCGGGAAGTCATGCCGAGAAATTGCCAAAGATCCCGAATCTCCTCCGCGGTGAGACCATCGAGGAGTCCGCCAGGCATGGGGGAGACCGGAGAGGGCTCGACGGAGCGGATCGGTCCCGGGATTTTCAGAGGCTGATATCCAAAAGGATCCGTGTTGATCACCCAATGGGTCGACTCCTTGAGGAGCACCCGGCCCCACTCCATTCCATCCTCGCCATGCTCGATTTCACTCCAGCTGTATTGATCGGAGATATCCCGGGAAGGGTCGAGGATCGCGGTGATCAGGTCGTCGGACGTAAAACGGGAAGCAATCCCGGTGAGATCAGGACCCGCACCTCCACCGCGACCATCGAATCGATGGCAGCGGGAGCAGAGCGATTTTTCATAGGCGAGCAGTCCCTTGTCTGCTGTCCCGGCTGGGCCAGACAGTGCTTCCGCGATCGACTCCCTGTCCCACCGTTGAACAAAAGGTGGCATCACGGGTGGGGGTGCGGGGGGGGGGACCAGATCGCCATCGCCGTCATCCATCTGTCGGGCCATTCGATCGATGAATCCGGTGTAACTGTTTCCTCCTGAAAGTGAACGCAAGGATTCGAGAGCGGGTGCAATGCGGGTCCGATCTCCCTCTGAGAGGGGAACCCATTGCAAGGCGCGCAATGCAGACATTCGGTCTTCACCGGAGGGCCCCTCTTCCAACCAAGAAAGCAAACGGGGGGCAAGGTCAGGAGCCTTCAGCCTTACGAGCAGATCTCCCAGCAGGCGATCGATCGCTCCATCCCGTCGGGGGAAGCGACGGTCAAAGCGGGTCAGGAGAGATTGGCGCAGGTAATCATCCGGATCTCCCATACGCGCGATGACGACGGTGGCCAATCTCAATTGGGCGAGTTCCTCCACCCGGTTTCCGGGAAGAGGCAGCGCGCACAGGGTTTGCAGGATCACATCCCGATCCTCTTTCTCTCCGAGGCGAGCGAGGGCCAGGAGCCCATGAACCGTTCCCGGCTGTTTTCCCTCAAGGATGGTCTGCCGCCAGAGGGGCGAGTCGATCTCCTCCAGGGTGATCCGGGCAGCGGCAGCGATAAAGGGATCGGGACTGGAGAGAGCGGAGATGGCCGCTCCCAGGAGATCCGGTCGTGATTCGACATGACCCGCCTCGAGCATCTTTCGCTGGCGACGTGCCGATTCACCGGTTTTGGAAAGGGGAGCGGCGATCGCTTCCGCCGATCTCTCACTGCGGATGCGGAAAACAGTACTGCGGGTGCCGCGTCCACCGGTCACTCCGTACATCGCTCCATCCATGCCGAAGGTAATGTCTGCGACATTCAGTGCCGGTGCAGAAGCGAAGGGAAGGATGTCACCGACAAAGGAGGACCCTTTCTCCTCGGGGAAGAAGGCAAGGATGCGTCCATAAGCCCAGTCGGCGATGTAGATGGCGTGACGCCAGCGCCCCTGAAAAGTGCTTTGCAAGCCTGATTCGACACCGGTGGGTGAGGACAGATCTGATTCCGCAGCGGGGGGAACAGCATCGGGGATGCCGTCAGGCCATTTGCCATCACCGGCACGCCATCCGGCGTCTCC
Source organism: bacterium (assembly GCA_029976805.1). GTDB lineage: Bacteria > Planctomycetota > UBA8108 > UBA1146 > UBA1146 > UBA12191. Next base: position 1,762 of record JAPOLY010000064.1, on the reverse strand, counting down.
TCCGGAAACCACCTCGACGACCCGTGGCGCTTTGTACCACGGTGATCCGATGTCGTATTCCATGTCCGCGTCATAGGTGAAGAGCGCATCCCCATGGTGAAAAGCGATGTCGTAGGGATTGCGGAATCCCCCGGCGACGCGCTCCCACTCACGGGTCTTGGGGTCGATCTTCAGAATCTGACCGGCGGGAGCGAGGTAGCCGACCGCATGGCCGGAAGGATCCCACATGCGCGGCACGATCAGGTCTTCCTGCCAACGACGGTAACGGTCTCGATCGAGGATCTCCTCCGGCACGATGATGTGGTTGCCGACGACGGTCCACACATGACCATCCGGTCCCATTTCCAATGCATGGACTCCGTGTTCCCAACCGGGCCCCATTCGGGACAGACGCTCTTCCGTTTCGAAGAATCCATCATGATCCGTATCGGTCAGGACCCACAATCCGCCTTCCTTCTTGCCGTCACCATTGACGTGAACCCACAGTTCATCGCCGACGAAGAGCAGTCCCTGGGCAGAACCGATGCGGGCACACTCTTTGACCGATACGGTTCCGTCCGCATTGAAACGCAGGCGTTTGAGGGAGGAGTACTGGGGCGAGACGATGAAACTGTTGGGGGTTTCCGGTTCGAGACAGACCCATGAACCATCCTTGGGGTCGACTTCATGAAGAATCTCTGCGGCAAAGCCCTCGGGAAGGCTCCAGCTTTGCTGGGCGGTGTGGGGGAAGCGGACATTGCCCCAGGGGAGGGAAGGGTCACCGGTCGCCCCGATGATCTGGACGGCGGCTTCAGTCTCAAGGTCCATTCCGGCCAGATCCCATGACGTCTCTTCGGAGTAGGGACTTCCCGAGTTGACGGTTTCAGGCGGGCGGCTCCACTTTCGTGATCGCCATGCCCCGTCGGTATCGATCCGCTGCTCGCGGCCATCGGCGGTTTGCCATGACAGGGATCCCGCCAGTCCGGCGGGGCCTCCTTCGTTGGCCGCCCGCACGACCAGTTCGTGGTCACCTGCGGGCAGGGTGAAGCGGTGATCGTAGACCTGACTCCAGTCATGGCCACGAAGGATCGGTTCACCATCGAGGAAAGCGATGAAAAAATTGTCGGCAGTCAGGAGAAGTCGGGCCGAAGCTTCCGACTCGGTGGAGAAGCGGCGTGAGAGGATGACCTCCTGCTTTTCACCGATGGGGTCGGTGCTCCAGATCCATTGTGGACCCGCATCATCGACCACCTCCACGCTGCGACTGGCATCGCGGTAGGGATCCCCGTCCAGAGGTTTCCACGAACGAATGCGAACCTTGCGGAATTCGATGCGCATGGGGCCGCCGGCATGAATCTGCAATCCGATCTGACCACGGGGCTGGTGACTGGCGTGAAGATCCTCAAAAGCACAGACCTGCACTCCGTCCAATTCATGCATGGCCCGATTGCCGCGGGCGACGATGCGATAGGTGTGCCATTGAGTAGAGTCGAATTTCTGGATGAGATCGGTCGTCTCCCCCAAGTAGCCCACCGTTTTGCGGCTGCCATCCGCCTGTAATTGCGAGACCTCCCCGCGCGGTGCGAGGATCGCACGCCCACTCGCCTCATAGAGAATGCCGGTATAGGTGTGTCCCGCATCCAGGTCTGCCTGGTATCCCTTGGCTCGGCCGTCCGCCAATCCTTGACTTCGGTACTGGATTCCACTGTTGCCTCCGGTGATGCGAAACTCGACCTCGAGAACAAAGTCGTCGAAGTTCTTTTCATGCCAGAGGAAACGGGTG
>JAPOLY010000152.1 GCA_029976805.1 bacterium | reverse complement strand
TCGAAACCTCCATGGCACCGGATGCAAACCCACCCCACTGACTGCCACAGAACCCACTTGCAAACGGGGTCAGCGGAGCATTGGCAGAGGGTGTGCCCGAACCATTCGGAGTGCCGGAGTTTTCCAGGGCGGCGATGAGCAGGGAGTTCTCCCCTGCGGTGGTCAGGCTGACGCTGTTCGCGGTGCTTCCGGTGGCAGAGTTACTGGCACCGTAGCCTCCCGCCGTTCCGGAGAGGGCGTAGGCGTCTCCGATCCCCCCATTGGGATTGGAAGCGGAGACTTCGATGGTTCCGTTGCCGATGGGGCCCGGTTGATCGAGATAGAAGATGGCGACGGCACCATTCGCCGGTCCCGCATCTTCCTGGATGATTTCATTCATGATCTGGCCCGCATAGCGCACTTCCAAAACATGACCTTCGCCATTGTTGAAGCCGTGCTCGGTGCCGATGGCGACCACCAGCTTGTCGGTATCGATGGCATCAAAGGCACCCAGTCCGGTAACCGGCCTGAGTCCACCGCCACTCTGCAGTGAAAACTGTGCGCTCTCGTCGACGGTGATCGTTCCCGAGACGCCGGAAGGGAAAGTGGTCGCCGTGACGATCTCGGATGGCTCGGTTTCATGGACGCCCGCACGCATCTCCACCTGATAGGAGTACGGCGTCGCCGGCTGCAGTCCCGTATCGGTGAAGGTGGCACTGCTCTGCCAACTGCTGGAAGAGCCTCCCGTGTTTCCGCTCAACTCCGTGAACAGATACTCCACCGGATCACCGGTGCTGCTCGTTCCGGGAACCGCCCTCATGGTGATCGCCGAAGAACTGCCCGCCGTCGGATTCAGTTCAAAGGCCGCAGGGTCGGGGCTGACCTTGGACCAGGTGTACAGGATCTGCGGATCGGTCGGCAGACCGTTGATTTCTGCATCGGGAGTGAACAGCAGATCGATGCGGGTGATCTCTCCTTCATCCGCCGGCAAATTGATGGCTTCGGTCCGAAGGCTGTTGCCCTGCAGAGGGTCGAGCCCCGGTTCCCACGATGCCGGGAGCATGTAGGTCTTGACGATGCCACCCTGTGTCACTCGCACACAGACATCACAGCCCCCGGAGGGAGCGAAGATCGCCTGTGCCAGGGCACGATCGGCAGCACTCGTCGGATCAAACAGCTGGATCAGGCCTCCGGTGTAGGGACCGATCGGCGGGTACGCCATATTGACGGCGGGATTCGCCCCTGACACGGATGCCATCACACTGTAGACCTGTTGATTGCGTTCGAGAGGAAACTGGATGCCGTTATTGGAAACGATGTTTGTGTAATCGGCAGTGCCCTGATTCCAGGTGGCGTACTGGCCGAGACTGTCATTCCAGGAGACCAGGTTTCCTTCGAGGTAGTTTCGCATCTGGTTCATCGAGTAGTCGGAGAAGTGATTCATCAGGAACTGCGGCTCCTGGAATCCGTTTCCACCCCCCTGCATCGGATCCACCTTGAAGGTTCCCGGGGGATGATTGCCGACATTGTTGGGCTGAACCGTCGGTGGAATGAAGGTTTGGCTTGGAGCATCGAAGGCCCACGTCGGACCCGCATGAAAGTTGTTGGTCCCGGGAATACTGATGCCGAACATGCTGCCCACATAGGGGTAGTTGGGGTCGTTGGCCCAATGGGGAAGGGAAAGGGCGTGTCCCAACTCGTGGATCAGGACTCCCTGGGAAGTTCCGTTGCCCACTCCTGCGCAGCCCCCCGCCTGTCCGCCGGCGTTGACTCCATAGATGTTGATGTAGGAAAGGGAGTAGCAGCTGGAGCGACCTCCGGCCCTGCGCAAGGCACCATTCCAGGCCAACGCTGCGGCCTGCTCACCATCAAAGGGCTGACCCGTCTGTTCCAGATACTCCGCCTGGGATTTGACGCGGGCCGCAGGCAGATTCGCCCTTGGCGGGATCACCAGTTCAGGGAAGACCACATTCTCCAGACGGCGCATTTCCAGATGGGAGATTGGCCACTTCGATTCCAGCTCTTCAAAGGTTCCTGCCGGGTAATCACCGTTCGTCTCCGAGAAGTACTGCACATCGAACATCGTCATGATAATCCGATTGGGAGCACCGATCAGAAGGTTCGTCACTGGTGTACTGGCTGCTCCGGCAATGATCGACACCTGCAATCCAGGCTGAACCCAATCCGCAGGAATCATCGCAGAGAAACTTTCCTCAAAACTTTGTTGAACGACACCGGGTCCC
>JAPOLY010000004.1 GCA_029976805.1 bacterium | reverse complement strand
GCCGTCATCACGACCTCAGGTGAGACCTTCCTCGCGTCCACAGGTTCGTCCACAGAGCCGCCCCTCTCCAAGACCCCAAGTGCGACCCCAAGTGCGACCCCAAGTGCGACCTCAAGTGAGACCTCAAGTGAGACCTCAAGTGAGACCCCCTTCGGGAAGCGGAGTTCAACTCCAACCGCGAGTGACACCGAGGGTGAATCCTCGAGTGACTCCTCGAGTGACTCCTCCTGTGAGAACCCCGGAACTCCGTAGGAATCCTTCCACGGGTGGGTCAGGGGCTCCCTCTGTCTCCGGAGTTTCGACCGTCAACCCGGTGTCCACCTTGAAGCCCGGGTCCATCCGCGACCTCCAGCCACGGCCTCAGCCCGGCTTGACGTCGCCTGGTTTGGGACAGCCCACGGCGGGAGTCCGGACCCGTATTCGCCAGGGCAGAAGAACTGCCACTCCGGTTCCAAGAGCGTTGCCGGTGGCACCTTTGCCGGCTATGAGAGATCGGAAAGTCCCTTCTCTGAATGATTCAGGGAAACCGGCCTCAGAGTTGGCACCCACCCCGGAGATGATTCAGAGGTGGGGCAGAACTTCGGCTTCCGGAGTCGCCACCACGATCCCGTCCCGAGGGCGATCCCTCTCAAAAAACCCCGGAGTAAGATTGGCACCGTCTGGAGTGGTCCATACTCCCACGGGTACGGTACACGCTCCCGTTTCCCCCGGTGGAACGGCGATCAGCAATACAGTATATGGCCACACATCCATGCCCTGGTCTTGCCACCCGCAATACCTGCATGGATTTCATTTGGCACTGGGAGTTCACCTCTACGCCGATTACGGCTTTCACGGCTGGCATCATGGAAACTGCTCTCCCTGGTATCTGGGCCACCCCCTGAATTGGTGTCATGGATGGTGGTTGCCGTGGGCCTACAGCAGCTCGCACCAAATCTTCTGGTGGCACCATGGTTACTGGCACGGACATTCCCATGGCGTGTACTGGTCCTCGACCCTTCATTCTTCTCGGGATCGCGGTTCGATTGTTTTTGTCGAAACCGGGGAAGAAATCATCGAAGTGGTTCGGGATGATGAGATTCTTCGCACTGCCATCTGTGATGCGTGGAGTGCTTATCAATTGGGAGACGTCGAGGACTCTTTGAGGCATCTGGATCGGGCAAATCAAGAGCAGTCTGGTATTGGGCTGGTCCGTTTTCTCGAAGCACTGGTGCACCTTCGTCTCGAAAACTGGCAGCTCGCTGGTTCTCTGTTTCATGAAGCCCTCGCTCTCGAGCCAGGGTTGTTGGCGCTGCAGTGGGACGACTCGCTCTATCTTGATCGACCGATTGAATCGGTTCTCGCCGACCTGTGGGGTTTGCTGGAAGATGACCCGATGCAGCCGGAGATCGTGACGACCGTCTCTTGTCTCTCCCTGTACAGTCGAAAAGTGCCTTTGGCACATGCTCGGGGAGCGGTCTCTGAATTGCTTCTCGCCGGTGAAGGGGACCAGACTACCGTCGATTTGCATCAGGTTCTGCGAGGCGATCGGGTTGTCTTTCCCACTGCGGTGACTCATTGGGTAGAAAATCCTTCCTGTTCCGGATTGCTTCAGGTCAGTTTCTGATTCCCTGGTCGCTCTCCGGGACATGGGCCCCTGTCTCGGGTATGATTTCCCGCGACAGGATGAGGGAGGAATGTGATGAACTCTGAATCCGGATCTGCTGGAACCGGGCTTTCGGTACCAGTGGAAGATCTTTATGAGGTTGCCATTGCTCAATTGGACTGTTCCAGAGCAACCTTTTCAGGATTTCGCGTCGGTGCTGCCCTCCTTAGCGGAGGCCAGATTTTCCCCGGATGCAATGTCGAAAATTCCAGTTACGGATTAACCCTCTGTGCCGAGCGCTCTGCCGTGATGCACTGGGCATCCGCCGGTTCTCCGGGGATTCCTGAAGCGATCGCTGTCGTGGCCAGAAACTCTCATGGTGAAGTGGTAACGGCTATGCCCTGTGGGGCATGTCGACAAGTCTTGTCTGATTTGCCCGATTCCCGCAAACTTCAGATCTATACCGGCGAAGAAGATCGAATCACGATGACTCTTCTGGAAGAGTTGTTGCCACATGCATTCGGCCCGGCGGACTTGGATACCGGTGGAGGAACTGACTGATGGAGAACAGTTACAATCATCTGGGCCACGAAAAGAATGGTCTCGATCACGCTTATGGCGAAGATGTCCATATTCTCGCTGAACCGTTTACGCTGGGATTACTGGCGGAGTTGGGGAATCCGGAAACCCGCCAGCCCCGGTTCAATGAGATTCTGGAAACTCTTTACCGTGGACTTCTACAGAGAATGATCGGTCACGAGTTTCCCCGTCGTTTGATCGAATGTGAAACGAACATGATTCAGTCGACGCCCAAGGGCGTCTTTCATGGACAGATTGTAGACCCCGGATCCAGAGCTGTGACCGTCAACGTCGCCCGTGCCGGTACGATCCCTTCGCATCTGTGTCAGAATGTCCTTCATCAAGTGATCGATCCCGCCAATGTTCGCCAGGATCATGTGATCATGGAAAGAACGACGGATGAAACCGGAGCGGTGACTGGGGCAGCTCTCCACGGCAGCAAGATCGGTGGAGATGTGGATGGGGCCCATTTGATTTTTCCGGACCCCATGGGTGCGACAGGGTCTTCTCTGTCAAAGGTGATCCAGCACTACCGGTCGGAAGTGGGAGGCACGCCTGCAACCATCATGACCGCCCATTTGATCGTGACCCCCGAGTTCATCCGCAATATGAAGAGCGAGCAACCCGGAGTGAAAATTTGGGCATTGCGACTTGATCGTGGGGAAAGTCCTGAAGAGGTGTTCTCCATGCGCCCTGGAGAAGATTCTCGCGAAAGTGGTTTGAACGAGATTGATTACATCGTTCCGGGAGCCGGGGGCGTCGGCGAGATTATCAACAATTCCTGGATTTGAGAGCAGAACAGCCCTGATCGACAAAAGGGGAAGAGAAAGAGGATGAACCAAATGGGCCACATGAGATTGCAACCGGATCCACCATTGCCCGGGCACCGACTGGAAGTTCTTCATGAAGAGCAGGAAATCCGTCAGCGAATCAGCGATCTGAGTACAGAGATTCGTGAGCAATTGGGAGACAAGGATCCTGTCATTGTATGCGTTCTCAAAGGGGCCTTTGTTTTCGTGGCGGACCTGGTTCGTCAGTTGGATTTCCCCTTCACTGTCGATTTTCTCAGGGCCTCATCTTATGGTGATTCAGTCGTCACGAGTGGTGAGGTGAAGCTCGATCTGGATCTTCAACAATCGATTTCAAATCGTCATGTCTTACTGGTCGAAGATATTGTCGATACCGGTTTGACCCTCAAATATCTGCAATCAAATCTGGAGTCGAGAAATCCGGCCTCGATCAGCATCTGCACTTTGCTGCACAAGCCGGCGAACAATGTGAAGTTGAGTCATATTGATTATTGTGGTTTCGAGATCCCCAATAATTTCGTTGTCGGCTATGGGCTGGATTGGCAGGGGTACTACCGGAACTTGCCATACATCGCCCAGGTTCACCAGATCAACAGTTAGGGTTGCTGTCCGTGTTGTCTTCGGACCCCATATCGGTCGAGTCGGCGATACAGGGTTGTCTTGGGAATTCCCAGCAGGCGAGCGGCCTGGGCCTTGTTGCCTGAAGTTTCCCTGAGGACGTCCTTGACGACACCACCGAGGACGATTTTTTCCAGCTTTTGAAGATCGGTCCCCACTTCAGCACGCAGCTTGAGTGCCATTGGATGGGGGATCCCTTCCTGTTGCAGAGATTCCGAGAGATGGTCGGCATGGATTCTCGGTCCCATCTGATTGGCCAGTCTTTCCATTTCGTTCTGCAGTTCCCGGATGTTTCCCTGCCACCGGGAGCTGATCAAAACGGTCATGGCATCCGCTGAAATAGTGGGGATCCTCCTGCCTATTTTTTGGCAATATCTCCCAAGGAAAGTCCTGCAAAGTTGGGGGATGTCTTGTCTACGGTGGCGCAGGGAAGGCAGCTGGATTCGGAGAACATCGATGCGATATCTCAAATCCTCACGAAACAGACCGGCCTCTACTGTGTTTTCAACGTTGCGATGGCTGGCGCAGATCAGGCGGAAATCGACCTTTCGAGACTGACTGCTACCGAGGCGACGGATCTCCTTTTCCTGCAATACCCGCAGAAGTTTCGATTGTAGTTCCAGGCTCGTTTCAGTGATTTCATCGAGAAATAGAACTCCGCCGTGGGCAGATTCGATCAGCCCCGCTCTCTCTGAGTGGGCTCCGGTAAAGGCTCCGCGATTGTGGCCGAACAGCTCTCCCTCGAGCATGGAAGGAGCCAGCGCGGCACAGTTTTCGGCGACGATGGGGCCATGGCGTCGGGGGCCCAGCCGGTGCAATGCCCGGGCGACCAGTTCTTTCCCGGTGCCGCTTTCACCCTGAATCAGTACCGGTGCGTCAGAGGCGGCGTACTGTTCGATCTGCTGAAGAACTCTCAGAAGAGACTCCGATTGACCGATAAACTCAGGGAATCGTTTTCTCAGTCGTTCTACCTCTGTGGGGCCCAGGGAGACTTCTTGGGATCTGCCCCATCTCTGTGCGGTTGGATTTGCCATTCCCCCTCCTTTCGTGTTGAAGGATCGCAGAATATTGATTAAAGTCAATATTCCGGGGTGGCCTGATCCGGACTCCTGTAAGGGGGGTGGCAGGTCAATTTTTCCGCTTGTGGGTCCCATTGGCCAGCAATGATTGACACTTCTCTCCCTGAGGGATAAGTTTCTTCACACACAGCAATTCCCCGGTAGCTCAATTGGCAGAGTAGGTGACTGTTAATCACTTGGTTGTTGGTTCGAGTCCAACCCGGGGAGCCATGATCGCCCCTTTCCGCAAGGAAAGGGGCGATTTCCATTTCTGGATCGAATTAAGCCCCTTCAGGGACCTTCCAGTCTGACCATGAAGAAGTTTCCAAATCGACTGCGCTATTGGGGTCTGAACCGGTGTCGCGATTGTTGAATAATTCCTATCGGGTAAAGTGAACCTCCAGGTTTGAAAAACAACGTCTGGTCAGGAACTGATGACGCATGCAACCCGATCACTAATTGCCATGACCCTTCTGGTCAGCCTCAGCGGATGTGCCAGCCGGGATCACCGTTTGGCTCAGGACCAGGGTGAAGAGATTCGCTCCGAAGTGACCGCTGAGGTTCAGCGTTTCCGCAGCGAGGATCTTATCGATCCATTCAGCCAGTCTGTGATCGATGACTCCGAAAAACCTCCGGTCATCGTTGAGCACATCACCCTTGAATCTGCACTGAGATTGGGAACCCGTCTCAATCGCGGTTATCTCAGTCAAAGGGAATCCCTTTTCCTGTCCGCGCTCTCATTGGGGGTGACCCGCAGAGATTTTCTCAGGCCCGTTTTTTCCGGAAGCCTCTCTTACAATGTTTCCGGTTCATCAGACGAAGACGAACTTTCCAAGGTTGCCGGCCTGTCTCTCAATGGTCAGCAATACCTTTTTACAGGCGGTCGTCTCAGCGTGTCTGCAGGGAGTGACCGCGTGGACGACGGAACCTCTGCCGTGGGTGATTACTCTGGAAATTTCAGTGCGAGTATTACCCAACCCCTGTTGAGGGGGGCGGGGAAATCGATTCCTTACGACGCTTTGACCGGTGCCGAGCGTAATCTTCTGTATGCTGCGAGAAACTTCGAAGACTACCGCCAGAGTTTCGCGATTCAGATCACACAGAAGTTTTACAACTTGTTGAGTCAGAAGATTCAGCTGGCAAATGCTGAGGAAAATGTTCGAGGTCAACAGTTCGCCTACGACCAGGCGAAGGCTTTGTTTCGAATCGGTACAGGAAGCAGTCTGGATGTCTTTCGAGCGGAACAGGCATTGCTTGTTGCCAAAAACAGTCAATCCAATGCCGTCGAACAGTTTCAGGATGCGCTCGACAACTTCAAAATTGATTTGGGAGTTTCGATCGACAGTGATATCGAGTTGATGGGTGACTTTCCGGAACTGTCCGAGTTCTCCATCTCTTTGGATGCGGCTTTGGCCGCAGCCATGAATAATCGGTTGGACCTTTTGACCGCAAGGGATCAGCTGGAGGACGTCAGGGGTGATCTCGATATCGCCAGAAACGGATTGTTGCCTGACCTGAACCTGAGTCTCAGTTATGGATCCTCATCCGAGATCACCGATTCCTTTTCGAGTCTTGACTGGGGTGACAGTGAGTCCTACTCAGCAGGATTGAACCTGGAGATTCCGCTGGATCGAATGGGACGCAGAAATGCGTTCCGAAACGCAGAGATCGCTCTCGAGAGAGAAATCAGGGGGCTTGATCTCAAGGAACAGCAGGTTCGCCTGGAAGTACAGTCCGCCCTGCGTCAGTTGGACCAACTCAAATTCCAGCTGGAAATCGGATCCCGGACCATCGAGTCTCTTTCCCTGACAGTTGAAAAAGCAGAGATCGATCAGACTCGTGGCACGGTGACGAACCGTGATGTTGTTGAAGCACAAACAGCTCTGACAGAAGCCAAGAATTCCCAATTGGATCGGATTGTCTCCCATGAAATCCAGATTCTTGAAATCTATCGATTGTTGGGGCTGCTCTTCGTCTCTGAGGAAGGGATGATCGTTTCATGAAATCAAAAGAACAGATCCGCCTGATCGTCGGCCTGATCATTCTCGCAGGTATTTTCTTTTTCTTTTTTGGCGGAGAAACAGCTGAGAATAGCGGTGGAGGAGTGGTGACCGTCAGTCGGGGTGATCTTTCCATTACGCTGACTGAAAGAGGAACTCTCACTACACGCAATGCGACCCGTATTCGCTCCGAAGTTCGGGGAAGACGCCGCATCGAGTGGATGGTCGATGAAGGCTCTCAGGTCAAGGAGGGTGACCTCATCGTCGAACTGGAGAAAACAGAGGTCCAAAAACGGATCGACCAACTGGAAAACGAGTTGATTGCCGAGGAAACGTCCCTGTTTTCAGCACGCAACGATCGAAAGATCCAGGAGGATCGCAACAAGACCAATTTGGAGAAAGCGCAACTGGGGCTGGAAGTGGCACAAGTTGAGCTGGAAAAACTGAGGCAAGGTGATATTCCCCGCAGGGCAAGAGAGCTGAGTCTGGCCATTGAAAGGGCTCAGTCGGAACTGGATCGATCTGAGGGCCTTTGGAAAGACATGCCGACGATGCTGGAGAAGGGCTTTGTGACTTCCGATCAGTTCGAGCAGGAGAGAATCAAACTGAAGGAGCGGCGAGAAGCTCTGGTGACCGCCAATCAAAACAAAAATCTTTATGATTCCTACGAAAAGCCTCTTTCCGTCAAACAGAAAGAGTCCAGCGTCTCTCAGGCGGCACGAGCTCTCGAAATGGAAACCAGAGCGGCAGAGAAATCCCTCGCCAATATCGACCTGAAAGTCAGTCAGTATGAGCGCCGTGTGGGGGAGTCGCAGGAGGAATTGGATCGTGAAAAAGACAATCTCAGCAAAATGTCTGTTTTCTCGACCGCCAGCGGGGTTGTCTTCTACGGGAACCCGGACAGACCTTGGGATCGCGACGAGGTGCGTGTTGGTGGAGACACCTACTTCAACCATGTCCTTTTGACCATTCCTGATCCCAGTGAGATGGCTGTTTTGATCAAGATCCATGAAGCCGATATCGACAAGGTCAAGGTCGGGATGGCTGCCGAGATTCGCTCCGACGTCAACAAGACCCGAATCTACAATGGAGAAGTCACAAAAATTGATTCGGTGGCCAATGCCGGTGACCGACGCTGGGGGGATCGTGTTCGCAGGTTTTCGGTGGAGATTCAGTTACGTGGAAGTGACCTCTCCCTGAAACCGGGAACTTCTGCGGAAGTGGTGATCAACACGGGTAATCTGGAAAACGTATTGCACGTTCCGATCCAAGCGGTTTACGCAGAATCGGGAGCCTTCCACTGCTATGTCATGACCACCGGGAAACCGGAGAAACGCAGCGTTCAGGTGGGGCGTTCGAATGAGAGCTATCTCGAAATCACAGAGGGATTGTCTGAGGGTGAAAAAGTCCTGCTTTACAAACCTGATCAGACAGAGACTTCCACTGAAGAAAAACCAGCGGTGGGAACGACGGCAGCCATTCTCCCGGGAAGTAAGCCCTGAATTGCCCCAGCCGATCATTTCCCTTGAGGGAATCCACAAATACTACGGTGAAGTTGAGCCGCGATTACATGTTCTCAAAGGGATTCATCTCGATGTCACTCAAGGGGAATTTGTTTCTATTATGGGAACCTCAGGGTCGGGCAAGTCTACCCTTCTGAATCTGTTGGGGTGCCTGGATGTTCCTACTGAGGGGTCTTACCTCTTGGGTGGAAAAGATGTTTCTCAGCAGTCCGACGACGAGCTTTCAAGAATCCGAAACGAAGACATCGGATTCATCTTTCAGAGTTTTCAGTTGATTCCGCAATTGACAGTTCTTGAAAATGTTCAGGTACCACTCTTGTATGGCGAATCTTCCATCAGGGAAAAGGAAGAGCATTGTCGCTCGATCCTCGACTCAGTGGGTTTGTCTCACAGGCTCTCTCATCGTCCGTCTCAATTGTCCGGAGGAGAATGTCAACGAGTGGCAATTGCCCGATCTCTGGTTAATGACCCGTTGATTCTTTTGGCTGATGAACCGACCGGAAATCTGGATTCGAAAACAGGTCAGGAAGTTCTCGAGTTGATGGATTCGCTTCATGGTGATGGAAGGACCATCATCATGATCACTCACGATCAGGAAGTGGCTCTGCGAGCTCAGAGGCAGGTTCGAATCCACGATGGACTGGTGATCGAGGAGGCCTCATGATTTCGCGGAAGAAAAAAGAACTTCTGCGTATGGGATTACAGAGCCTTCTGGGTTACCCCATGAGAACAGTGCTGACCATGTTGGGGGTCGTGTTCGGAGTCGGATCCGTGATTGCCATGTTGGCTTTGGGGGCTGGTGCCGAGAAAGAGTTGCTGCAGGAAATCGGTCGTCTGGGTATCCAGAACATTATTATCAACTCTGTGGAGCCGGACCAGCCAGAGAATAACAGCAGCAGTGGTAGCAGTAGCCGCAGAGGCTGGATCAACTATTACGGTCTGAAATTCAAGGATCACCGGCAGATCGTGGAGACGATTCCCGGAATCGAACGGGTACTGCCAGTCCATCTCAGTAAAAAGAAGGCATGGAATGGAAGCCGCTGGGTCGAAAGCACCCTGTTTGCTGTTGAGCCAGACTACTTTGAAGTATTCGGATTGGAGATCGCAAGTGGCAGGGCTCTGAGTCCCCAGGATGAAGAAGATTTGGCCCGCGTTTGTGTAGTCCGCTCAGGTTTGCTTCAGGAACTGGGAATTTATGAAGATCCCATCGGTTATGTACTGACGATTGAGGATCAAAAGTTCACCATCGTCGGTGTCCTTTCCGAGGACCGTTTTCAGGGCTATGCGCAAAAGGCGCTGGTCGCCGACGCCCGCAGCTCGGAAATCTATATTCCCTATCAGACGGTACTCAAGCGACAGGGAACGAGATCCTTTTCTGGAAGCGCAGGTAGCTGGGAAGCCACTGACGTGGAATTGAACCAGATCGTGGTTGAGGTCGAAAATCTTGATCAGGTGATCTTGACCTCCCGAACGATAGAAAATCTTCTTTCCCGAAACCATCCGGAAAAAGATTACGAAATGATCGTTCCCCTGGAGGTGTTGGCCCAAAGACGGAAGACCCAACAGGTCTTCAACATTGCACTGGTCGCGATTGCGTCCATTTCCCTTCTGGTAGGGGGGATCGGCATCGCCAACATCATGCTGGCGACCGTCACTGAACGCACTCGAGAGATCGGAGTTCGCAGGGCATTGGGGGCTCAAAAGAGGCATATCATCGCCCAGTTTCTGACTGAGACGACAACCATCTCTATCCTGGGTGGCGTATTGGGTATCTTCCTGGGGTTTGGCCTGGTCCAGATCCTCGTGATTTTTACGGGTTGGACTGCGGTGATAACCCCAATAAGCATAATGGTGGCCTTGACGATTTCCGTCGCTGTCGGAATTACGTCAGGAATTTATCCGGCCAGAAGAGCTGCTGCTCTTGATCCCATCTCAGCACTGAGACATCAGTGACCGGGCTGATGACACGAACTGAGGATTAATCTTGCCCTGGAATGGTTCCGTGTTCGAAATTTGTCTCGGCCTTGATTCCGTAACCTGCAATACAACGCAAAAGTTCAATCACTCCTGAATTCGTCACGGTGTAGTAGATCTTGCGACCTTCCCGTTGACTGGAGAGTAATCCTGACCTTTGCATCAATCGAAGGTGTTCGGAAGCCATGTGATTTTGAATCTTGCAGACCTTGGCGAGTTCACCCACGTTGTAACGATTCAGTATCAACAACTGAAGCATTCGCAGGCGCATGGGATGGGCCATGGTGCGCAACAAATCACTGACCAATACAGGATCGAACGGTAGTGTTTGATTTCTGTACTCTTCCATAAGGCAAAATATACCGCCTGCAGATAATAAGTACTTGGGTTATCGGGGTCCGGAATACCTTTGTTCCAAAGGACTTGATTGGCACTCGTTTGAGGGAGAACTCAGCGATAGAGGTAAGTTTAGTCACGAATGACAGGTTCCAGCTTTTGACTCACCCAAAGCGCAATCAGCAAGCTTGCGAGTACGTCAGTGGGGTAGTGACCGTGTTCGAGAATTCGAGTCGCTGCGCAACCTGCTGCTGCCAGAAAGATCCAAGGGGTCGTTCCTGGCCAATGTCTGCTGATGGCGATGGCAGCGCCGAATGCCACTGCGCTGTGGCCGCTGGGAAAGCAGAAATCGGTGCCGTCCCACCACTCAGGGCCAAAAGGGGCCCTTTGCCACGTGTCGGTTATCCCGGGTACAGGATCAGGTCTTCTGAAGATCGGTTTCAAGGCTTCTGAGAAGGCCCCTGAGATCATTGGAGTCAACAGGAGACTCTTGGTATGAGAAGGCAGTCTCGGCCTGTTAGCACTCGATTGTGCGACCAGCAGAAGGAGAGAGACTCCCACCCAGGTCGGCAGGTATCCGAGGATCCTGAAGAGGGCCAGCAGATCCCCTCTTTGCTGTCCCGGGTTTTCAGGTATTGCCGAGATGATTCCACTGTCGAAGGGGGTCAGCAGGGGGATCGAGATCAACACTATCAGGAAGGGCCAGCGTGGAATCGGGGGGACCGGGTCCAGTGAGTTCATGGGCGATTCCCTTCTGAAGTGCCCAACTTTGCCACAAAGATTTCGCGGGGTCGATTTCTTTGAATCAGTGTACCCAGTGACCGAATCTCTGTCGGTTGCAGGGCCAACTCCCAAGACACGAGGTCTGCTCCGACCAGGATTACCTGCCTGCCGGAAAAACGGGAAGAAGGAAACCGGGTGGTCGTGAAATCATCATACGCTGAAGGTCGGGATCCGAGTGCGACAGAAGCGCAGTAGACTTCGGGCCGAAGAGGGAGATAGTAGGCCAGCAGTGCAGTCTTGTCGTAGTAGTTGCAAACGACAGGGGCCTCAGAAAGACCTTCAGCCTGCATTTTTCGGTGTAATTGGTCTGCAAACTGCTGGTGTCCTGAAATCCTGTGAATCGGCAGCCCCTTCAGGTCCGCAGAGTTGAGCCAAGAGTTGAGAGTGGGAGCACTGGTGATCAAAGTCAGCAACAGTATCCCCGTCAACAGGCCTCGTATTCCGATCAGGATGCACCAGATCCGCTTCTGGAATTCAGAGCATTCATGCTGGAGCCAGAATGCACCGAGGGGAAGAAGAGGGGCGTAGGCACCGACCGCCCAGTTTCCCTCAGTGGGCCCCTTGATGGAAATGAGCAGGTAAAAGACCAGCAAAGGCAGGGCACTCCATCGCAACACCGAGATGATTCCCGATTGTTTTGGAGTGACGGGGTTTTGAAGGAAAAAGCTTCTCAGCATGATCCAACCCACCAGGGGGCCAGCGAGACCGAGAACTTGTGCCAGATACTTCAGAGTCCAGATCGGATCATACTCGAGCCATGAGGTGGTTCCGCTGTCACCGCCAGGGACATGAAGGTGTCCCAACAGGTGCTCGATCGTTGGCCAACCACGCTGAGCATTCCAAAGGATGACAGGAAGCATTCCCAAGAGAAGAAATCCACAGGCACCTGCGATTCCCGTGCGGAGTCCCCTGGCATTGTTCAATCGTGATCGTTGCAGCCAGAGTGATACTCCCAAACCCAACGCTCCCAGCAGAGCGGTGTATTTGGCAAGAAACGCAAAACCCAGACCCAGACCCATGATCCAGAGGGGATGGCGAACAGAGTTTCCTGCATCGGCTTTTTCCAGAACTTGGAGTGTGCCGAGAGTGGCGATGGACCAGCCCGCGACCATCATCATGTCCACCGTCACCAGGGAGCCACCGATCTGGTACCCGAAGAGGCATTGATAACCGATCACAGTCGTCAAAACTGTGGGGGGGTGCTGGTCCGACAGTTTGGCGGCAATGCTGCCGACGGCGACTCCGGCAATACCATGACAGAGAAAACTTCCCAGACGAATCCCGAAAATACCGTCACCAAAGATGGACGTGGTGATCGTGATCAACCAGGTCACTCCCGGACCCTTGGTGTAATAGGAAAGGGAAGGGTGTCGTGACCAATCCCAATACTGGGCTTCATCTCCACTCAGCTCCCATGGATAGAGAAAGCCTTGAAAGAGGCTGCGGAGAATCAAGACCGCGAGGGGAACCCCCCAAATCCAATAGATCAGAGAGTGGTCACGGTTCAGCACGTCTCGCCAGCCTCTTCCAGAAAACCACCAGGAAGCAGCTGAGGCTCACCGAAGAGCAGTCTCAGGAAGACGAGAAGGTCTGCAGGGAGAGGATCGACCTGTCGATGCTCAGCAATGGAAGAAGTTCCTCCGGGGTGGTCGAGAAGATAAGCGTGAAGGAAGAGTCTTGGAAGGCCGTGGTCTCTCCGCAAGCTTTCATTGATACGGCCTTTACCGTAGGTGCTGTCTCCGACCACTTGATGACCGAGACGTGCGAGGTGCCTGCGAATCTGATGCCTTCTCCCTGTTTCAATTCGGGCTTCAAGAAGGCTGAAACCATTTTTCCCCATGATCTTGCGAAAGCGGGTCAAGGCAGGGACAGGGGGTTCTTTCTTTTTTCTCGAGAGTGGCAGGTCACATTCAAAATCGGGCTCTGTATCGCCTCTGACCAGTACGAGGTAACTCTTGATGGCCTGAGGTTCCTGGATCAACGATTGCAATCCGGCTGCGGACTCCGAACTCATTCCCATACATACGATTCCGGATGAAGCACGATCGATTCGGTGAACGGGGTAGACGAATTGACCGACTCGATCGCGAATCCATGTCAAAAGCGTCTCTCCACTGCCTCGTTGCTCATCGGTAGGGTGAACGAACATGCCCGAAGGCTTGCTTGCATAGACCGCTTGTTCCGTTTGATGAAGAATCTTTGGAAGCATTAATCCAACTCCTCGAGTCGGATCAGGGGCGAGGGAAATTGGGGGTTCTCGTTTTCTATGATCTGGTCAATCACGTGACAGAATTTCTGGATGTGGATCCCCCGGTAATGAGTGTCCTCCTGTTGAGAGTCGATCAAAACGAGTCTGGACTTCCCCCTGCCCCAAATCGAGTTGGCGGGGCGCGGTTGTTGAAGACGAATTTTCAACAGTGCAGCGCTCGCCTGGATCAATCCCTGGGTAAAGATTCGCAGGGGGTCTTCATTTTCGAGAGGAAGCCACAGGTCCTCCCAGGCTTCATGGGCTTCCCAGTAACAACCATGATTGAAGAGGTCGACTCCGTGGAGGTAACTGTGATCTTTATTCCATGGACCGGGGGACTGCCTCGGCAGGATATGAAAATCGGAGTCTTTTTGATTCACTCCTGGCCAATAGGGAACACCTGGGAGCGGTGCATTGGGTTGATATCTGGGAATTATGGTGCCCAAGCTGCCCCCTGAATGAAACGGGTTTCCTGATCAAGCAGAGGCAGAATACCCGCTGACAGTGAATAAATCACAGAAGAAGTGGTCAGGATTTCGGAAGCGTTGCGGCTTGAGCCGACGGATCAGTCGCAGATCAGGAAATCAGCGCAATCGAGGGGATCGTCATTGGTCAGATCCGGATTGCAAGTCCCATCTGATCCCGGGATCGGTGCACCACCCGTGAACATGTACTGAAAGAGGTAGACCGCATCCCCGATCGTCAAGACTCCATCGTCATTGATATCGTCGGCGTCACGACAGCTGCCGGGGGGCTCGAGCCCAGAAACCCGGTACAGGAGGAGAACTCCATCGAGAAGGCTGACGCTGCCATTCTGATTCAGGTCCCCGCGGATAAAGAGAGGTTCCGTAATCAGGATAGATCCGGAAGCCATCGTGGGGGTCACCTCTGCCAACTCAAGGACCATGACGGTTTGCACGGGTGGGCTGCCCAAATCGGAAGTCAGGGTCAAGGGTGAAAGAGTGCCCACTGGAGCAGCCGGAAGAATCAGGTAATCGATCTGGATCAGGGGTTCGGAGGTCATCATGGGTAACAGGTCGAAGGGGCTGAACAGATCGGTAATGCAAGCGACGGTGATCCCTGTCCCGCCAACAGGA
This sequence comes from bacterium, assembly GCA_029976805.1. GTDB lineage: Bacteria > Planctomycetota > UBA8108 > UBA1146 > UBA1146 > UBA12191. Next base: position 60,644 of record JAPOLY010000004.1, on the reverse strand, counting down.
GCGATGTTGACTTCAAAGAAGTCGGGACCTGAATTCCCATTTAATGCCTGAAGGAGTGCTCCGGCCTGAACATTCGCGAGGGATTCAACGGACAGAATCGCAGGGTCGTGGGAAACACCAAGGCTGAAACCATGGGTGGGAAGATCGGTTGAGAAGAGAATCTGGGCTGTAATCGTTGTTTCGGCGTATCCTTCACCACCGACGATTTCCAGTCCGGCCACCTGAGCATCGAGATTTGTTGTCAGGAATGCAATTACAAGAATCAACCATGAGATCGTTCGGAAACTCATATCATATCCCCCAATAAGCGAATGTTCTGAATTTGCAGGGGACTGACCCCGTTTCATTTATAGCATTGCCATACTGGATGACTTTGTATCGGAAGTTTGAGCGTTACCAGATACACAAATGACAAGTGGGAGTCACTTGACGGGTATTGAAATAGTGCGATTCAATCCCTCGGGCTCAAAGGTGTAGGCAGATTTTCCCTGCTCAAGAACAGTGATAACGGGGATTTCTGTGGATTTCCCCAGCCCAAAGGTGGCCACTGCTTCGCACTGGCTCAGATAAGAGCGGGTTGTCCCGATCATTTGCCTTTGGACTGATTCTCCCTGACGACATTCAATCCAACTGCCGGGCGAGATTCCTTCAGTGCGGATGCGAATCCATTGGTGTCCCGTCCCTTGATCGTTTCTGAGCAGACGGACCGGTTCACCCACCTGGGTCAACAGAAGGTCCAAGTCACCATCCCCATCGATGTCTGCACTGGCGAGGCCCCGGCCAATCGCCGGAATCGACAGATCACCGGTCTTTTCTCCAGCAACCTCCACATAGCAACCAGCACCGGGACCACGATTCCAGAAAAGTTGTGCCTGCTGTCGGTATTCTTGGCCCGGTTGAACTGTGGCAATCTCTTCCTCGAGATGCCCGTTGGCCTGAATGAGATCCTGGCGACCATCCAGATCGACATCAAAAAAGAGCAGTCCAAAGGAAAGTGCCTTTCGACTGGGGGGACCAATCCCTTCATTCACCGATTCGTCGATAAAAAGCTCCGAAGCGGGCATCGAGCGATACAGACCCGTCATCTCTGCCGAAAAGTTGGCTACGGCAATTCCCAATCCGCCATCATTACGGTAATCGCAAAGGTCCAGTCCCATTGCTCCCGTTGCAGATCCATTGGCGTCGTATGCCAATCCACATTCGACTCCGACTTCTTCGAAACGGGCCTGCCCATCGTTTCTGAATACAAAGTTTCGTGTGGTGTCATTGGCGACGATGACATCGATGTCGCCGTCGCGGTCGAAGTCAGTCGTCAACATCGCAAGAGCTTTGGTCGCCTTGGAGAGATCCGGAGTCTGCAGTCCTGCCTGAACGCTGAAATCTTTAAAGGTTCCGGAACCATCGTTGAGGTGAAGGCGGCACGGACTTCCCTCAAAGTTGGTGGGGGGGCCATAGGCCCTGCCAACACCAGTGAGTCGATAATCGACTTCGAGGTCTTTCTCTGGAGACCATTGAACATACTGGCAAACAAAAAGATCCAGATCTCCATCAGCATCCGCATCGAAGAAGCCTGCACTGCTCGACCAGGCGTCGGGGCCTCCGGAAACTCCAGCTTGATCTGCAACACTGAAGTGGTCCCCCTGATTCATCAGGAGCAGGTCCGAGCCCACTGCCGCGACGAAAACATCCTGATCTCCGTCACCGTCGATGTCACCCACGGCCAATCCTGTGCAGTAAGCGTCGATCTCGAGTCGCCATTCCCGGCTGGCTTCGACAAATTGACCGTTACCGTCGTTCAGCCACAATCGAAGTGTGGAATTCGCAGGTTTTTCGCTGGTCCATTTCCACGGACGGCCACTGGCGAGAAGGATATCACTGTCCCCATCGGAGTCGACGTCGACAAATGCGCAGCCGCTTCCCATCGTTTCGGGGAGCAACTTTTTGCCTCGGGCTCCATCGTCGTGGGTGAAATCGATGCCTGCATTGAGAGTGATGTCTTTGAAAGGGAGAGGGGGAGCGCTGACTGTTCCGTCATGACCTCTGGGCCGGATCGGTACTTCGGGTCCAGATTCGACCGGTTCTGCGGAAGGCTCGTAGTTAGACAAAAACCAGAATCCGGCTGCGAGAAGAGCAAGGACTCCAAGGATTCGAATACTTTTTTGGAATGCATGCCCAATGACTTCGTCGTCCTGATTTTCGGGATCAGGAGAGTCTGGAATATTGGAAGGATCGGTCATTACTTCTTGCCCTCTTCTTCACCGGATTCTATCGGCTGAAGAGGGTAAATCACAATCGCTTCGGCTGAGGCATTTGCGGGTGGATTATTGGACCGGTGGGCGGAAACGGCAACATCCCGGGCATTGTCGTCGACTTTGTATCGAGAGTGCTCGCTTCTGTGGAAATTGGCCTTGGCAGCGTGGTCGACCGAATCGGATGGGGAATCGGCGCCCTGATTTTGATCCAGCGCCAACAGGTCGTGGATCTGGGCAAGATTCCAATGAGCGGAGGTATTTTCCGGGTCTTCTACCAAGACCTTGTCGAACCAGTTGAGGGCGATCTGGAGATTTTCCGATTTGCCTTCTTCTCTTTGACGGGCGATGGCAAAGCAGACCGTTCCCAGTTCATTGAGCAACCGCACGTCTCTGGAAAAATCAAAGCCTCTCTCCGCAGCACCCGGATAACGGGTTTCGTAGAGACGCAGAAGGGTGGTCAGGGCGGCGTCGTAGTAACCGTTTTCCCGGTTCACAAGGCTGCCAAACCAATCAAGGCTCCAGGGTGGGGGAGGAGGATCGTGCTGAGCGGCTTTGTCCAGAGACAGGGCCGCTTCATCCAGTCTTCCCGCCTTGATCAGTGCTCTTGCCTTGTTCATGGCCCCATCAGGTCGTCCGAGGCGAGTCACCTCCTCGAAGGCAGAGATGGCCGTCACCAACTCTCCTCGAACTGCGCCTTTGGATCCCTTGCGGAGCATGCCGATTCCATAATCATTCCAGCGCATCCAGGTGGGCTTGCTCTCCTCGATATCGATCTCGACTTCGGGGCCACCGATGACAAAGGTCACTTCGTCCTCACCCAATGTCACCACAGGAAGATCATTTCGCTCACCATCCATGAACAGGCTCAGGAAGTGAGTGTCAAATTTTCTGTAGAGGGCTTTGGCTCGTACCGTCAACTTTGATCCCGGTGCATTCGGAACGTCGAGGCGATAGTGGAGAGAATCCGCCGCGCCCGGAGGAATCTGGTGGTTGTAGAGCGCAATAAAGATGTCTTCGACATTGCGCTCGTGGATCCGATTCCCTTCCCGGTCAAGAACAAGGGCGTTCATCATGTGGGACCAGGGGTCCAGAACTCCCTTTTCATCAAGAAGCCCGCTGGAAGCGATCGGTTCGCCGTCCAAAAAGACTTCCATAGAGACCCAGGTCTGATTGGAGTCGGCGGTCCCCTCGGTGAAATGGTGACCCATTCCCATCGTTCGCAGGACTGTTTGCACAAGGATGGTTTCGCCAGGCTCGATTGCAGGAACCCTCGGATGAATCGGGGCCTCAAGGGGAGCATCCACATCGTCTCCACGGCGAATGCCGAAGATATCGACGTCGATAGAGCCTTCGAGGAACTTCCGATGCACTTCCAGAGAAGATTCACTGGTCCCGACCATGGCTCGCATTGCCGTATTGGCTCCCGGGAACAGGTGGTCATGCACAGAAAGGATTCCCGTACCGGTGATGTCTTTTGCACCAAAATCGGTACTGGGCATCGCCGGCATGTGACAGCCATTGCAATCGTTCTCAGCCTGCGCGGGGTAATAGAAGGAAGCGACGCCGTGCCCACTGACCCCGCTGAGAAGCCACGAATCGTAGTGGTTCTGCCCTCGGAGCCATTTGTAATGATTGAGTTCTTCGGGGATATGAACCTTGTGGCACGAGCCGCAAAACTCTGCCTGTTCGTGCAGAGGCTTGAGGTAGGTTTTTTTGTGGAACGCAGGCTTGGCCTTGATCAGTTGACGATTGACCCATTTGAGAAGCGGGTCCTCGCTCATGGCAAACGGATAGAGCTCAGGCTGTCCGATCACATATTCGCCATTTCCTCTCGGACCCGGGACAGACTCAATGGCATGACAGACGGTACATGTGATGGCGGCATGGGCAGTGGGGTGGTTATCCATGTCGAAGTCCGGATCATCAAATGCGCCACTGAAGAATGGAACCGGGTCATGGCAGCCAGCACAGAATCGGGAGGCATGGACGTCGCCATCCCTCTCCATGAGGAAATCACGAGTGTTTTTGACACTTGCCAAATAAGCAGGGTTGTTGAATGAACTGAATCGGTGTGCAGATTCGGACCAACGGGAATGAACGTCAGGGTGGCACTCTCGACAAGAGTCATCTCGCATCAGTCGGTGGGCCTCGATGAACTTGCCGTCACTGGTCCGTGCAAGTGAAGGCTCAAAATATTGGTCTCCTGCAGCAGGCGTCATTCCGGGGGGGACCGAGTACTGATGCCAGACGAGCATCAGGAGGACGAACAAGAGTCCAGCGAAGCTCCAGCGATAACTGACTGCCCAGCGAATCGGCACTCCTGCAAGCCTGTGGAGAACAAAGAGCCAAATCGTAACCATCGGTGTAGCAACATGAGTGGCATAGAAGATGGTTCTCCAGGCGGGGGACCGGATCTCGAGAATTCCTTCAATCCGGGTCAGCAGTACTCCTGAAATCAAGAGAAGCAAGCTGGCAATGAAAAGGCCCATACCCGCTTTGACTGCCCGTCGGTTGGGGTGCGACCAAGATCGCTTCAGGTGCCAGAAGCCAAAAACCACAAAAGGTAAAATGATCAAAACACCGAGAACCAGATGGACGAGGAACATCCACTGGTAAAAAGAATCCTGGAACTGACTTTTGAGAACCTTTTCAGCGACCGTGACCGCCAACAGGTAGAAAGAGTTGATTCCCAACAGGGCAAACAGACCAAAGACCGCGGCGAGCCAGGGGCGCAATCCGGAGTGAACGGGCTCCGGTCGGGAACTCCGCGACTTTTGGCTATTTTGATCGGGGTTTTTATCTTGATTACCCATGAAGAAAGTATAACTCCTGCAGTGCTGAATGAGAATTCCGGCAAGTCTAATTTTGGATTTGGGTGACGGTGAATCGGATCCAGAATACTAGAATACCGGAATACCCCGACCGGCGGGGAGAGAGCCGAGGATCATGTCAGGAGTTTCCCATGACAGCGAAATTGCACCTCATGACGAGAGTAGCCCAAGGAGCGAGCCCAGACAGATGGGTCCTTTTGTTGCACGGAATTCTGGGTGCTGGGGGCAATTGGGCGGGATTTGCCCGGGATCTGGCCCAAGCCCGGCCTGATTTGGGAGTGCTGGTTCCTGATCACAGGCTGCATGGTAGATCCGAGTCAGGAAGCCCCCCGGATCAACTGGATTCCTGTATCAACGATCTTGAAGAGATGATGGAGACTTTTGACGGTGAGATTCATGCGGTGGCAGGGCACTCCTTCGGTTCCAAGATTGGCATCCTGCTCGCTCTTCGGCAGTCATCGATTCGTCAGGCGTTCGTCCTGGATGCGGATCCTGGCCCATTGTTGATGTCCGGGAAATCCAGAGCGGACTTTCAGGTTCTGACGTTGATGGATGCACTTCGGGCAGCACCCGCAGCGTTTACTACCCGAGGCGAGTTCGTCGATTACATGGGAAGATTCGGTTTTCGACCTGAGATTGCCGGTTGGGTCGGAAAAAATCTTCGTAGGGAAGGCGAAACCCTGCACCTGCCACTCAATCTGGACCGTATTGAAAATCTCTTGTTGAGCCACCACGAGTTTGACGCATGGCCGTGTCTCTCCCATGAAGGTGTGGAACGCATCGACTTCATCGTGGGGGAGCGATCGAAAGTGGTGGGAGAGTCGACCCGATCCCGTATGAAATCACTGTGCGAGAGTGATGGGCCTCGGCATACACTGGAAGTCTTGCCGAACGCCGGCCACTGGTTGCACGTGGATCAGCCCAAGCTGCTTTTGCAGTCACTTTTGAAACGACTGATCTAGATCTTCATTCTCTTCAGGGAGCGAAGTTTCCACTTCCGGAAGTTCTCGAAAGATCTCCTCCGGGGCCAAACTTTTCCACTTGTTGTCGGAGCTGATCTCCGGAGGGCACTTTTTCTGCAGGGAAGGGGTGCTCCGGAGTGGACTCGACGTAAAGGCTTGTTGATGGGAAAGCGAACCCGACTTCCAATTCCTCGGCAAGACGAATCACCTCAAGAAGGAAGCGCTGTTTGGTCTGAAGTTCTTCGGTGTAATCCGCAACGATCAAGCGAACGTTGACGAGCACGTCCAGGCTGGATGCCCCGAAATCCACCAGAGCGGCTCTGACCGTCTCTGTTTCAATCTTCTCCTGAGCAGCTGCGATCGCTTTGACGCCTTCACAAAACGCTTCAATTTTGTCCGCGGGGGTTTCGTAGCGGAGACCAACCATGGTTTTGAATCTGCGGTAGTTTCGTTGGCCCATGTTGTCGATGACGCCGTTGACCAGTTCCGAGTTGGGCACACTGACCAGAGAACTCTCAAAAGTGCGGATCCGGGTGCAACGGAAGCCGATCTCCTCAACGACCCCCTGAATCCCTCCGACCTTGACCCAATCGCCGAGCTGGAAGGGACGATCGGTGAATACCGTGATGGAACCAAAAAGATTGGCGAAGGTGTCCTTGGCAGCAAGACTGACACCGATACCGAGCACACCGAGACCGGTGACAAGGGGCATCACATCTTCTCCCGTACTCTGGATCAGGTATATCACTGCTCCAATGGTGACGAGAAACTTCAGGCTTTTACGAATCATGGGAGCCAGCTGGTCGTCCAGTTTGCTCTCGGAAAGACTGGCGGCCTCCTCCATGCGAGCACCGAGAAGATCAACCAGGCGATAGGCCAAAAGCAGGCCACCGATGGTTGCGAGCGAACGCACGACCACGTCCATGAGTGAAACTCCAAATTGTGAAAATTGGAGTGCTGGTGCCAACAGGTCGACAGTCAGTGCTGATGCAAACCATCCCAGTGATTTACCCACCGATGTGATCACGGCAGTCGTCTTTTCAGACTGACCGACTCTTGCCAGGATGGAATTCAGAATGGAACCACCGATATGCGAGCTGATTTTTTGAATCAGCCAGGCGGCAACGGCAATCACTGCCAGAAGCAACCATTGCCACTGTTCCATAAACAGGATTGTTGACCTCATCCCTTCGGGGATTCGATCCTGGAGCCACTCAAAGCCTGTTTCGATCACGACCAAAGGGTCGGAATCGGGGCCGGATTCCTGAGGCTGTGCCGAGATGACCACTGGGCAAAGCAACAGAAGTGCCCCTAGGAAAAATGCCTGAAGACGCATCAGCAAACTCTCTTCCTTCACGCAACTGCGGCAAAACGCCGGCCGTGCTCTCAGGGAAGGAATTTACCCGGATTTTTCAGCTTTTGGGGCAAATATTCTTCAATGACGTAGTTCAGGCCCCACATCGCCAAAGCCTGTTGTTCCGCACGGACTCCCATCGACAACAATTGCTCAATCGCAGATTTCCACTGCTTCTTGCTTTTGAAGAAGGGGTCATTCTTGAGGGCGTCCTTGGCACGTTTGATATCGACATCCTTCAAGGGGTGGGTCGGAAGCTCGTAATCAATGATGTCCTGAGGGGTAACTCCCAGATAGGTGGCATTGGGAACGCAGAAGAAGCGATTAATGTGCGCGGCATTACCCGATCCTACCTTCAATGTTCGATAAATATTGGAGATCCCGTAGGGATCGCAATCGACGAAGGCGTAGACCGGAATCTTGGCCTGTTCGCTGAGTCGGCGAATGAATCGGCGGGTCGAGCGGGTGGGGACTCCCGCCATGTTGATGAGAATGCAATTGGAGGTTTTCCAGAACTTGTGACTTTGAAGCCTTTGGAAAACACCTCCGGTTTCGATAGCGAGGATGAACTTGGCGCCAGTTTCAAAGCTCAAATGTTCGACGGAAGTGGGGATGGAATAGGCACCACTGCCGAAGCGTGTGCAGTCAATGCGTTCGATCTCTCCGGATTCCAGGTCGGGGTCGAGGACCACCAGATCCCCAGCCACAGCTCCGCCATGTTCATCGGGAACAAAGCGCAACTGCTCACGACTGACATCGTCGACTGAGAAGAGCGCTTCGATGTCATCCATGACCGTGTCCGATTCGGTTTGGTCGTCAAACTTGGCTTCTTCCCAATTTTTGGATTGGTAATAGACGTCTCGCTTGGTGGCAAAATCGTTGTTGATCACCAGTTCCCGGGAAAGACCCATCATGCGAAGTGTTTGTGCGAAACCCTTGACGGTGTTGACGGTCAGGGTGCGTTCCTTGCGAGCTCGACCGATCTCGAGGTATCCCTTGCGCTTGTCGTAGGAGACGTTGCTGAGACTACGGACTGGGAAACGCATCAAGGGTTTGCCCCTGCGCTGAATCTTTTTGTAAATGTCATCTGCAGCATTCTCGATGCTGGAAATGGTCTTCTTGTCTTTTTTTGCGTTTTCCCGGCGGACCTTGTCCAGGTATGCCCGGGTGATTTTCTTTGTCATTCAGTCTCCCTTACATCTTCCGGCTTTTTTCGAGAACATCGGCCAGCTTGGACTCTGCTCCGGTTCTCTGTTTATCGCTCAGCTCCAGAATGTCCTGGAGGGCGATGCCGATCTGGGGAATGTACTTCTTGATGTAATCCTTTTTGCGCTCTGCGTCCGCGAGTCGACGTTTCTTGCGCAGGTGGATCGCCAATTTTCGACCCGCCTCCATGATAGCGAGGCGCATCTCCTTGAGGATCTCGTCGTATCCGGCGACCGCTTTTTTGCTTTCCGAGGTGAATGGAACCCACACACTCGCAATGTGAACCAGAATCGCCAACGGACCCGTTGGCAATGCTCCCCGGGCCTGTTGAACCTCGTAGTTCTTCCACGGGGTCGAAATGATCGATTGCGTGATGGCGCATGCGCCCTGTTCGTATTGCAGGGGAACCCGATTGGCAAAGCGGAAAATGCTGGCGAGCTCGTCGCCGGGGAGTTCTCCGCCATAAGCGATCCCCGCCTCTACCTGGAAAGGATTGCCTCGATAGACGGCAGGTTGACGGGAGACTGTCAGGACCAGTTCGGGGTCAAAGTTGCGCCTGAGGGTTTTCGCCATCAATTCTTCTCCGATGGGGGAGAGGCAGTTGGTTGGCGGCGCCATCATCTTGGTCCGTTCGATGGACTTGTGAAGAATCTTGACATCGGCGCTGCTCAGCCTGCGGGGGTGACGATCGGTGTCGATGTACTTGCCCAGTTCTTCGCTTTGCTCACTGACCTTTTTCACCACATTCGGGGTCATTCGACAAAACTCGCTGCACAGGAATCCGCTGACAGTTCTGGAAGAGGTGTCCTTCATCATTTGCATGAGGATTCCCAGTTCCACTCCGTGTGGATGAGGCAGGATTTCCATGGGGGCTTCCGGAAGTTTCTTCGTCACCCGTTCCCAAATGATGGGCTCTTTGTCTACAGGGTTTTTGTATTGGATTTCAACATGGGGGTTGGCTAGGGAGACCTGTTCCAGGAAAGCATCGATGGAGTGTTTGCCTTTTTTGTAGGTCCCTTCCAACTCGATATGGATTTCGGTTCCATGGGCCCAATCGACATCCACTTCCCGCTCTTTTTTGACCACGGGTTGGTTTTTGGCCATGTCGATGGCAAGGGTGACCTGGGTGGCAGGTTTTCTTCTGGAGGTTCTGCTGGTGACCACCATCGGTTTGCCGGTGGTCAAGTTTCCATACATGCCTGCAGCACTGATCCCGATTCCCTGTTGACCCCGGGTCTGCTTGCGGGCATGGAACTTCGATCCATAAAGCAGTCGACCAAAAATCTTGGGCAACTGTGCGGGAACGATGCCTGGCCCATTATCCCGGACAAGAATGGTGTGTTGTTCTTCGGAGGCAGCGGTGACTTCAACGACAATTGTCGGCAAGTATTCTGCTTCTTCACAGGCATCCAGAGAGTTGTCGACTGCTTCCCTGACGGTGGTCAGGAGAGCTCGGGCGGGGCTGTCAAAACCGAGCAGGTGCCGATTCTTGGCGAAAAATTCACTGACGGAGATGTCCTTCTGCTTGGCCGCCAACTGTTCAGCCTTGTTGGCTGAAGAAGCATCCTCTCCAGAGGTCTCACGAGATTTTTTGATCTTCTTTTTAGATCGGGGAGGAGAGGCCTTGGTGGCTTTACCCTTGGAACTTTGACTGAAAAGATCCGCCTGCTCCGGTTTCGATCGGGATCCGGTCTTGCCTCCGGTAGATCGTTTTTGAGCCGCTTTTTTCGTGGCCTTCTTTTTGGCGACTTTTTTAGCCGCCTTTTTTGTCGGTTTTTTGGTGCTCTTCTTCGCGCTCTTTTTCTTTGCGCTTTTGGTCGGGGACAACCCGCCTCCTCATCCACTCCGCGATGTTCGCGGGCTTTCAACTCTGGCGTGCACGAATCCTAGCCGCTCTTCCCACAGCATCCAGTAACGCTTTGTCGAGAAAAGATCAGTCTTCCTCTGCCCAATAATCGACTCCGGTTCCCGCCTCGATGGGAGTGGCGAGGGCCACTTTGAGATGGGGGGGGCGAATATCGAGGTGTTGCAGCCTTGAGCGGGGAATCCACTCCAGATCTTCGGTTGCCTGGACACCGTCGACACCATGAACAAAGTTTTCCCGGGATCCCGCTGAAACCTTGCAGCGGTAGATCAGGGCGATCACATGCAGTTCGGGCGGCATCTCGGGAGAAAGCCGTTGGTGTCGGCCTGCGATAAACTCCCGCAGAAAGGCGGGTTGCAAACCCTCGATTTCGAGACCGGTCTCTTCGCGGATCTCCCTGCATAGTGCGGATTCGAGGGTTTCGCCATGTTCGACATGACCTCCCGGCAGGAAATACCAGCAGCCATCCTCTGCGGACGAGCTGGAGTCTTTTGCCCGCAAAAAGAGGATTTCATCGTCGCGTTCGACGGCAGCCCTGACCGTAAATCCCGGTTTCCGTTTTCTTGGCTTCTCTGTCACCCATTCCCCCGTCCGAAGGCGATCTAGGCCCATCTGGAGACCAAGTTATGATAACCTGAGCCCGCCTGCTACCGATCAGAAGGATCGATGGCACAAGTTTGACGCACGAGAGGATCCTGAAACATGACCCGTTCACGTCTGCGGATATTGATCGCACTGCTGGCCTTGCTCCCGGCAAGCTTCCTGATCTCCAGTGATCTGGGAGCCCAATCGCCGGAAGAATTGGAGCGCCGCTGGAAAAAAAAGCAGGAGTCCTCCTTTCTCAAGGCGGTCAAATGGGAACGCTCCCTCGACTCTGCAGTGGAAAGAGCGCGCAGGGACAATTTGCCCATCGTTGCCTACTTCACCCGATCCTATGCTCCATGACCGCCTTGCACCGCTTTGGAGAGGGGTCCTCTCCAGTCCGATTGGTGGAAGGAAATGGCCGGCAAGGATTTTGTGCCCTACGTCAATATCAGCGCTCGACTTCAGGACAAACCTGATCAGGATCTGCTGAGAGAGATCGGAGCGCGATCCTTCCCGACCACGGTGGTGATGGATGCGGACGGTCAGGTGATCTTGCGGAATGACACTGCGGGAGCTTTCCGTCCCAGCGCTGAAAACAGGGTCCGTGGTGCGGTGGAAGTGGCCTCAGAGTTGGTCAAAGCGAGATCCTGGGTCAAAAACAGTGAAGAGGGTTCCGCAGATCAGGCCGCAGCCAAGGCGAGCCTGGTGTTACTGGAATCGATTATGGATCTGCGCAAATCCACGGAAAAGGAACTGGAGCAGGCGGCCAAAACCGAAGGAGTCGACAAAAAATTGTTGGCCCGTTTCGAGCGCTGGAATGCCTACCAACCGGTCAACCGCCTCTTGCAGGACTATGTCCGCAAAGTCAGGGCTCTGGATTCCGAGGACAAGGTCGGGCGCGGAAAGTTGTATCTGGATACTTCCCGGGAGATGCTCGAACTGTATCGGGCGGGGACCCGTCTCAATGATGCCAGAATCAACATTTTTTCCGATTATTGGCGGCTGGTTTTTGATGGGGCGATCACCGCAAAGGATCTTGGTGCGGCTGAAACAGCATTGACGACCTACCGCAGGGCCTATGGATCCCGTGCTGACCTCAAACCCCGGATCAATCTCATGAGTTCCAAACTCGCAGCCCTGAAAGAAGAACTGGAAGTGAGTCAGCCATGAAGTCGAAGGATCAGCCTGTTGAATTAATCGGCGTGCCTCTGGATCACGGTGCTGGTCAAAGAGGGGTCGCCATGGGCCCGACAGCCTTGAGAATCGCTGGACTGACCAAGGCATTGGAGCGACTTGAGCTGAATGTGATCGACGGAGGGGATATTGCGGTTCCCATCCCTGAGCTGGAAAAGCCGGGAGATCCCAAAGCCCGTTACCTTGAGACGATTTCCCAGACTTGCGAACAACTGAGTGATCGCGTGAAGGGGTCACTGGACAGCGGTCGCTTACCGCTGGTCCTCGGAGGGGATCACTCCGTTGCTGTGGGAACTATCAGCGGTGTCGCGAGTCACTATCACAGTCAAAACCCCGGTTCGATTCCAAAAATCGGTGTTCTCTGGCTGGATGCTCATGCTGACCTGAACACTCCGGACACTTCGCCGACAGGAAATATCCACGGTATGCCGCTAGCCTGTCTCCTCGGAAATGGGCCCCAAGAGTTGACCGAGGTGGGTTATGCCGGAACGAAGTTGGAACCCCACCGCATCGTTCAGGTCGGGCTCCGCGATCTGGATCCGGGGGAACGTCGAAATATCCGCGAAAACAATATTCGTGCCTACACGATGGAAGACGTCGACCGCAGGGGCTTGCCTGTGGTGCTTGAGGAAGCGATCTCTCATGCTCTTGCCGACTGTGATCACCTTCATGTGAGTTTTGATATCGACGTCATCGACCCCCGATTTGCACCGGGTACCGGAACCGCGTTGGAGGGGGGCTTCACCTACCGGGAAGCTCATCTGGCGATGGAAATGATCGCCGAGACCGGCAAAGTCGGTTCCCTTGAACTGGTAGAGGTCAATCCCGTGCTTGACCACGGCAACAAAACCGCAGAAGTGGGCGTTGCCATTCTCGCGAGTGCGCTGGGAGAGGAAATCCTCGGATAAACTCCTTAGTGGAGTGCTCCGGGGCCCTTTGTTCTCGTTGTGGGATTATTCTTAAACGTCTATGATATTCGACGATTAGAAGTCCCGTCAGACAGGGGGAAAGATGGCATCAGTTCCTGCAGGAAATGATATTCCGGACAGTTGGCCACCACCACCGCCGGAAAAACCGGGTAAAAAATCCGGGGGAGGCGGCGGTAAACGTAATTCAGGAGGCAGCGACTTCCAGTTGCACCCGATGGCGGTACCTGGATTTTTGCTGGCATTGATTTTGGGAGTATTCGGGTTTCTGATTCTCACCGGTAGAGCGGGAATTGTCGATATATCCGATACGGAAGTCGCGGTGGTCGTCAATTATGTGACCGGTGAAGAAGAAGTGATCACCACTCCGGGAGTGACCTTCTTCCTGCCCTGGCTCAGCGAGGCGTATGTCATGGACAAATCGCCCAACGAGTTCCAAATGACGGGCAAAAGAAACATTGATTACAACCATGTCCGTGAATTATCCGTCAGGGCCTCCGATGGTTCCTCCTTCAAATTCAATGTGATTTCACTTCAGTACCAGTTGATCCCCTCCCAAGCAGCCAAGGTGTTACAGGACAGTGGGCCCGGTGAGGCCTTCAAGCGTAACTGGGTCAGGGCTTTCGCAAGGTCTGTCCTTCGTGATGAGTTTGGTCGCTACTCCTCCGAGGATATTGCCGACCCCAGCAACTACACCACCGCCACGAATCAATCCAAGACTCGGCTGAATGAGTATCTCAAGAATCACGGCATTGAGATTCTGCAGATCATCACTCCGAAACCCAGTTTTGATATCAAGGTCGAAAATGCCATCGAGGATCGCAAAAACGCCAACCAGGAGGTGGAGCGACTGCGTATTGAGCAGGCCAAGCTGATCAATGAGCTGGAACGCAAGCTCGCGGAAACAGAGCGAACCAAGGCCTCTGAATATGAACAGGCTTTGGGAAAGCTCGAAGCAGACAAGATCAATGCTGAAACAGAGCGGGTCCAGATCGAGAAATCTGCGGATGCCTACAAGATCACCCAAATCAACGCAGGCAAGGCAGAAGAGGCTCGTAAGACTCAGGAAGCACGGGCTCTGGAAAACAGTGCCCGCAAGGAAGCTGAAGGTTTGCTGGCCCGTGTGGCAGCACTGGAGCGTCAGGGTGAAGTCCTCGTCCGAGAAGAACTTTCCAGGCTCTTCCAGCGCGTCAAGTTCAGTGTGGTGCCGTATCGCAGGGATTCCTCACCGGTTCGAGTCGAACATTTGCTACCCCCGGCGGGACAGTCCGCAGGGGCTCAGGGGATTCCCGAATTGAAGGGAGACCGTCGATGAAGTTTCTCTCCGTTTTTCTGTCGATTTTGATCGTGGGTTTGTTTCTGGTGACCGCCGTGACCAAGAAAGTTCCACCCGCTTCCATCGGTGTCAAACAAGTGGTCTTCGGACCGGGCAAGGGAGTGGTGCAGGAAGATTTTCGCACCGGGCTGGTTCTTGCCATTCCGAGTTATCATCGCTGGCACCTGTTGCCGCGCCAGACTCATTTCCTGCACTTTGTCGATGGTGAAAAGTTGCGGGACAGCCGCAATACTTCCCGGGGGATCGAGGATTGGCAGCCGCCCCTCGAGCTTCGAACCAAAGATAACAATAACGTGACCATCGATGTTTCACTGACCTACCGAATCGTCGAAGGATCCGGTTACAAGTTGGTGGAAGAGGGCTTGCGTCTATCGTATGTGGAGCGTGTCCGTTCGCAGGTCCTGAATGTTTTGCGCACTGAACTTGCGAAGTTGACCTCGGAAGACCTCCAGTTGACGGACAAGCGTTCTGTTCAGGCAACTGAAACCCTCACCGTTCTTCGATCGGAACTGGCGAGTTTCCATGTCGAACCGGAAGACCTGTTGATCCGTGCGGTCAAGTTCCTTCCCGACTACGAAAGCAAACTGCAGAATAAACAGTTGTTGCGTCAGGAATCAAAGCTGGAAGAGGCTTTGACCAAGCAGGCCGAGGAAGATCAGAAGGTCCAGACCCAGAAGCGCCAGATTGCAGCAGCAGTCCTTGCCAAGGAGCGGGACTGGGAGCAAACGATTCAGGAGAAACGCTCGGCATTCGAGGTGGAAATCGCCACGATCTCGTCAGAAGCCCAGCTCTACGACCTCAAAACCCGATCAGAGGGTGACGCAGAGAGGGATATCCTGATCGCGGAAGGGGATCTGGCCATCGAAAAGTCGAAAGCCCTGCGCGACGACCTGCGCAACCAGGCTCTCGATACGACCGGGGGCCGAATCCTGCTCGCATTGGAAGCGGTCAAGAATCTCGATATCCCGGAAGTGATCCTCAACAGTGATGATCCATCGGTACCGATGCTTCTCGATATGAGTCGCATGACGAGACTGTTGGTCGGGGATTCTCCGCCACCGCCGTCATTGAAGAACTGAGTCGACGGATTAAGTCGACGGCGCTGCGGTTTGAAAAAGGAAGCAAATAAGGAAGCAAAAAAGAAAAGGGGAGTTGCCAGAGTCAGGACTCTGGCAACTCCCCTTTTTGATTGACGTCAGAAAGCCGGACCAGTGCGCTCACCGTTTCTCGGGGAATGCGTATGGTCGACACTCTGGGCCAGTGTCCCATCTGCCGGGCTCTGGAGAGCCAATCGACGGGATTCTCGTCACTTTCACTGACCACGTGCTGGTCGGCATCGTGAAGGATCACCTCGATGGCATCCTCACTGTGACAGCGGCCGATCCAAGTGTTCCCATCTTTTTGGCGGACCACCACGGTGATGCCGTGGAGTTCACCCATGTGATCATGAAAAGTCCCCAAGGTTCAGTTGGCCTTGCTGGAGCAGTGCTCCTCGAAGGCCTGAACCAGATCGAAGGCGATGCTCTGCGGGTCACGTCCCTCGATCATGTGTCGAGGCAGGAACCAGACCAACTCCGAGCCCTTGAAGAGAGCCATGGAAGGGCTGCTGGGTGGAACCTGTGAGCAGAAGTCACGAGCCTTTTGGGTGGCCTCCACATCCTGGCCGGCGAAGACAGTACCGACGCGGTCAGGGCGGGTTTCCGCCTGGATCGAAAGAACAGCCCCCGGACGCGCACCACCGGCGGCGCAACCACAGACACTGTTGATGATGACCAGGGATGTTTCGTCAGACCCGAGGAAATCCTCCACTTCGGTGGCAGATTTCAGCTCGGCGATCCCGTGATCGGTGAGTTCTTTGCGCATCGGCGCAACCAGTTCTTCGGGGTAAGGCATGGGCCTTCCTTCCTCAAGGGTTCAGGATCCCCACAGGGATCAACCCGGATGCTAGCCATAGAAAGTACTCAGGACAACCAGACCCGACCGGGTCTCAGGATCAGGAGCATCATGAGCCGCCTGAGGGCGGAGTGGGTGGGGAGGGCTCGACCACGTTGGAAGAACAGCAGGAGCCGTCATCTTCCTGATTGTCGGTGGTTGGAACTCCGAAGACCTGGGTCATGAATGGCCTGGGCCCTTTACGGAAAAGACTGAGCAGGAACAGTCCCCCCAGTGCATAGAGGGCGATTTCGGTAAAGGCGAACCCGGATTCTCCATGGTCGTGCATGTGGTCGTGACCCAGATGAGCGGCTGCGCCCACATTCACATTGGGCAGTGCTGCGTCGACGGCGTATCCACAGGCGATGGCACCCAAACCGACACTGACTGCGAATAGGATGGCCGTTTTTTTGCCGTGAAGATCTGCCAGTACCCCGAAGGTGGTGGCATTGGTGGCTGGGCCGGTCAGCAGAAAAGCCAGCGCTGCTCCGGGAGAAGCTCCTCCCGCAATGAGCACAGCGGCCAAAGGGGTGGCTCCGCTGGCGCAGACGTACACCGGCAGGCCGAGCAGGGCAAACGCCGGTACCTTCCAAAGGTCGGGAATCCTGTCGAGGATCGAACCGTCCGCAACCAATGGTGAAAGGGCGGAAGCCAGGAACAAGCCGAGGATGATCCACGGAGCGGTCCCGTCGACCAGATCACAGAGTCCAACTTTCAATCCCGCCAAAATTCGTTTCCCAAGGGGGGCTTCAGGCTCAGAGGGGTCTTCCTTGAGTAGGTGTCCCTTGATCTTGGGCACATAGTGAACGGCGAGCAGGCCGCCGAAAATTGCCAGAGCCGCCGCGGCGAGGACCCGGGCAAGGGCAAAGGGGCCGTCGATCATAGTGACGGACAGGAAAACGGCGTCGATTCCCAATTCCGGAGTGGCGATCAGCAGAGTGATCGCCGCAGCTGTTGGGACTCCTCGTTCGACAAGACTCCGATAGAGGGGGAGTACTCCGCAGGAACAAATCGGCAATGGCAGGGCAAACAGCATGCCACGCACAGACTGCTGGGCATGAGAGCCTTTCCCCATCCAATCGATGGTGGTTTTGGGAAGCAGTGCATGGATCAGGCCGGCGACGGTGTAGGCAAGTAACAGAGCCGGTGCGCTTTCCTGTGCCAATGCCAGGAAGTTTTCAAACAGTTGGGTCACTCCACCATGGGCGTGGTCATGACCGGATCCGATATGTGCGCTGTCAGTGACATGGGTTGCCAAAAACAGCATCCCCAAGAGGGCTCCGATGGCGGAGAGGGCAGGGGTTTTTCCAGACTCCTCGATTTTTGGAGAAGCGGAATGAATCAGGACATGGAGTAGGGACCCACCGAGGAATGCGAGTAATCCACCCAGGGGAAAGTTCTTCAGAGCTGTTTGAATTTCCTGCCCACCGATAAACCCACCGGCGTGGATCAGTGTTCCCAATCCTATGAGAGTCAGCGCAGGGGCTATCCCGTATTGGGGACGAACTATCCACCAAATGGCCATTCCTTCGACAAGTCGGTGAAGGATGACCGCCAAAGCCAATCCTTCAGCTGGGGTTCCCGCGCTACCCAGCGACAGTGCCACGCCATCCAGTGTCGAGTGGATCAGGATGGCGGAGACTCCAAACCAGGTCGCCCAATGGTGGGCGCTATGAGCCATTTTGTGGTAGCGCTTCTCAATCATGCTGGGAACGAGAAGCCCCAGCAGTGCCAGTGGAATCGCCCACAGGCCGACTTCCTCCATCGAGTGAGGGATCACTTCCATGAGAATCAGGCCTGTTACCGAGAGAAGGACAAAGCCATCAAGAACCGGCAGGAACAAGGGAAACCTGCGGCCCAAAGAAGCAGTGGCGGGGCCCAGAATGAAGGCCACCGTGCTCAACAAAAGAAGATTCAGATCCAAGAGGTGTTCCCTTTCGCCCCTTAGAATACCGCAAAAGCGTCAATCTTAAAGCGATCTGATCCGGTCGCGGATCCCATTTGGGCCAGATCAGCTCTTGCGAATGACGTCGAGAGGTTTTGCTCCGCGGGAAACCTCAGATCTGCCCTTCAGTCCAAACCAATTCTGCTCAATGGTGGCATAGAGACGGCGATAGTCGGTGGTGTGGATCAGGTCGTCCCGGACCAATTTCCCGAGATCAGGCTGCCTGCCAGAGAAGCCTCCCTTGATATTGCCACCGAGCAACAGGTGTGGAGCGGCGGTGCCGTGGTCGGTCCCCTCACTGCCATTCTCTCTGGCACGGCGTCCAAACTCCGAGTAGGTGCTGATCAGGGTGCGATCCCATTTACCGGTGGCGATCAGTGCCTTGCGCAGGGCTGCCAAACCGTCCGCCAGTTCTGTCAACAGACGGGAGTGGCGATTGAGTTGGTTGTTATGTGTGTCAAAACCGCCGATAGAGATCTTGATGACTGGGCAGGGGACTCCAGAGGTGACCATCTCTGCGGCAATCTTGCAACGCTGGCCGAACCGGGTGCCGGGGAACCGGACTCCGTGATCCGGTGAAGCCTGAATTTTTTCTTCGATGATCCCTGCGGCTTTTTTGATGTCATCCTGAACATCGAGAAGGTGCTCCAGTGCCTTGCGAGCGTCCGTTCCGCGAGCCACTTCCGGAACTGCCCGAGCCTGGCGAGAAAATTTTTCGGGGTCATCCATGTTGATTACCCGCAAGCCGGTCCCGTATAGAGGGCCGGCGTCACCTCCACCGATAATGATTCCTTCGGCGGCACGCTCTGGATCGGGCTGAGCCTTGAGCATTCTCGTCAGCCAGCCTTCCTGCAATTCCTCGTCACTGTCGGAGCCGGTTTCCCAGATTTCGATGGAACGGAAGTGGGATCGATTGGGATCCGGGTAACCGAGGCCGAGTATCCAGTTGGCTTCCTCAGCCTCCCATGCCTCTGTCAGTGGTTTCAGGGAAGAATGCATTCCCTGTTTCGAATCCAACTCGATGATCTGGTTCTTTTTCAAACCGATACGGGGTCTCAATTCCTGATAACGCTCATCCCGGAGGGGGATCACGGTATTCAAACCGTCATTTCCGCCCTGAAGCTCCACAAGTATCAGGGTCCGCTCTCGCAAACCGGGAGCGACCTTCAATTGCTTCTGTTGAGGGTCGTCAAATGCCCAAGCTTCGACTCCGGGAACCAGCCATGGAAGGCATGCGCCTCCACTGAGATGGAGAAAGGTTCTGCGATCAAATTCCATGGGATCTCATTTCAGCTGATAGGTCGGGTCGAGAATCAGTTCTTGCAGCCGTCCAAAGCCGGTATCGCTCTGATCGGCATCTGTGACTGGTTGAAAAGGCAACCATGAAAGGGTCCATGCTTCTTCATTCATCGATTTTCCGCCGATGAATTGTTGGTACAGCTGTTCAACGGACTGCGCTGCAACTGGGCGATAACGGCGAATCTGTCGACGGTTCAATCGCTTGGCCATCCTGTTTCCTGCTGGATTCATTTCCGGTTTCATGTCTGGAGACATCTCCGGATCCATCTCCGGATCCATATCGGGTGTTTTCTCGGGATTCATCCCTGACTTGCCGACACTGGCAGAGCCTTCGCGCTTTTGCCATGTGGAAAAAATCATGGCTGTAGGGACGGCGTCCTGAAGAAACTTGCGTCTCTCCAGCAAAGACGTCGAATCGATCCATGCGGTTCCACCGGGCCAGCCCGCCACATTTGGTGGGTCGAAGAGAACCTGTCCCATCGCTTGAAGGTTGCGGTTGATCTGCAGCCCTGGAATCTCGGTGATATCCAATCTTCGTAGCGAGCCCATGACCAGATCGACCGGGCTTTTGACCAGAGCTCCCCGATACTCTGCTGCCCAGAACTGATCTGATTTGAAGACGTGTGACAAGAATGCGTTCAAATCCCAATCGGATCGTCGTAGCACTTTTCCCCACATTTTGATCACTTCCTGATCAGGCGTCGGTGAGACGAATTCGAGCCAGAACCGGCGTGCAATCCACTCACCACACGCGGGATGCTTGAGGACCAAATTGACGACATCCATTCCATCAAGACGGCCTCTTTTACCCAGAATTGTTTTGACGGAAGAATCATGGAGACGGGAGACTTTGCGAACCTGCCCCAGGGATCCCTGAACTCGATATCCGGTAAAGGCACGGGCTGCTTCCTTGACGTCCCGTTCCGTGTAATGGCCTTCTCCAAGACTAAAGAGTTCGAAGAGTTCCCGGGCAAAGTTCTCATTGGGTTTGCCCTTTTTGCTCTGTTGGGTGTTGAGATAGATGGCCATGGCGCTGTCCATGGAAACGGCTCTCAAGAGTTCTGCGAAGTTGTCGCTTCCATTTTTACGGAAGAGCCGATTTTGAGCGAGCATTGCGTGAGGTGATCTGACGGTCCGCATTTCTGAAGTGAAATGCCCATGCCACATCAAAACCAGACGTTCAGTCAGGGGTGACGAAGTGGTCAGGATTTCCTGTGCCCACCAGGATCGGGCTTCCTGTTGCCAACCTCTTTGTGTTTTCCCGAAAGCTTGCCTGTCCTCCAGACGAAGATCCCGGATCTCCTGAACCGTTAATCCGGTCCATTCTGGAAGGGGCGTTTGAGCTTCGGTTTTCAAGGTGCTGATCAGTTGATCGACCGCTTGATCTCTGGTCAGGGAAGCGTAGTTCTCCAGTGTCTGGTGGGGAACTCCGAAGCAGGTTCGATCGAGGAGATGCCTCGCGTCGGCGATCCCCATCCCTTTTGGAGAATCGGCTGAATCAACGGTTGCGGGTTGATCGGTCGGAGGAGAATCAATGACCGGCTGAACAGTGAGTAGGCTGCCAACGAGGAACAGAAGGCCGGGAATCAGACTCATGGTTTATCTCCATTTGATCGTTTCAGGCCTCAAAAGAACCGAAGCCATCAGGGTCACAAAAGAATAACACCGAATCTGCAAACTGGTTGCACCGAATCAGATCTGATTCAGTGGTGTACCGATGATGACTGCCAGGTAATTCAGGAAGCGGATTGCTCCAGAGTCTGATCCCACTCCCCGGTCGATGCGGCGGCATTGCTCCGTGCCCTTTGCATGAAGGCTGCTGATGCAGCGGCAAGATTTTCCGCCTTGCCCGCCCAGGTCTTCATGGCTGTTGCCTGAAGTGCTCTGCCGTAGGAGAAAGTCAGGTTCCAGGGATGACCACCCAACTTGTTCATCGCATCCAGATGGCCGGTGGCGTCTTCATCGCTTTGCCCGCCAGAAAGGAATGCGATTCCCGGAACCGCATCAGGAACGGTACGTTTGAGACAATCGACCGTTCTGGAGGCCACGACGTCGCGGCCTGCCGCTGCGGCACCGGTTCCCGGAATGATCATGGAGGGCTTGAGTACTATCCCTTCCAGCATTACGTCCTGCTCTTCCAGTTGACGGAAAGTCAAATGCAAGGCATTGGTGGTCACCCGATCGCAAACGTCGATGTCGTGGTCGCCATCCATCAACACTTCCGGTTCGACGATGGGGACGATCGACGCTTCCTGACACAAACGGGCATAACGGGCGAGGGCATGGGCATTGGCCATGTAACATCCCTCGGATGGAATACCGTCTCCGATGGTGATCACGGCGCGCCACTTTGCAAAGCGGGCACCCAACTCAAAGTATTCGGCGAGTCGATCCCTGAGACCGTCGAGGCCTTCCGTGACTTTCTCTCCCGGGAATCCGGCGAGATCCTTGGCACCCGTATCCACCTTGATTCCGGGGACGAGACCTTTTGCATTCAGGTTTTCCGGGAAAGGAACGCCGGCATCGTCGCTCTGGCGAAGAGTTTCATCAAACAGGATGACTCCGGAGATGTATTTTTCGACATCCGGACTGTTGAAAAACATTTGCCGGTAGATTCGGCGGTTTTCTGAGGTGTTTTCGATGCCGAGAGCCTCAAAGCGTTTTCCACAGGTGGGGTGGCTCTCATCGGCAGCAAGGATGCCCTTGCCGCGGGCGACCATCTTTTGTGCAGTTTCTTTCAGCAGGTTCTTGTCCATCGGGCACTCCCCATTTCTTGCTTGATCCGGAATCGGGATCGAGAACTCTGTCGCAACCATCGAGAGGCGACGGGATCTTTTTACAGTATGGGGTGCGACCATGCCACCGGGGTGGATGGTTGAAAGATCTGATTCTCGTCAGCGGGGAAGGGGAACCGGTTTCCGGAGGAAACTAGTTCTTGAACTTGGCCGTGCGCTTCTGGCGGCGGTTGTGGTTCGCCGGACGCTTGCCGTGGTTGGCCTTCTTGACCCGTCGGTTATTTCTGTTGGACATAGTGCGAAAGTACCGCAGACCCCCCGGCCGGGTCAACTGAACCCGGGGGAGGTCTGCGGCTCTTTTTGGCGAAAGGCCTAAAAAGTAGCCCTCGGGGCAGGGGGAAGGTCCTCCAGAAGCTGTTCGATGGCCATGTCCAGCTGGAAATCCCAGTGGTTTTCCTCTGCTTCCGGGGTGGAAGGAATCAGGAGATCGGGGATCGCTCCATTGAGATCCATGTCGAGCCCTCCGGGAATGGTGTACCAACCGCGGAAGGGAACCCGAATACTGCTGCCGTCGATCAGGGTAGAGCTGCCGGTGCTGATCACACTTCCTGAAGTGGGCATGCCGATCAGGGGGCCGCGTTTAAGGTTTTTGATGGCGTGGGAGAAGATTTCGGCATTGCTGTAGGAGTTTTCATTGCACAGGACTGCAATCGGTTTAGTCCACGACGGTGCAGCAAGGCGATCATTGGGGTAGCCCAGTCCTCCGGCACGGGGTTGAGTCAACGCATGGGGTTGCCGCGTCAGGGAGACGAGCAAGCGATCGGTTGTCCAGCCGCCACCATTTTCACGCACATCGATGATGAGGCCTTCCCGATCATGGCCCGCTTCATAGAGCTGCACTGCAAAACGGTCGAGGCTGGTCTGGTCCATACTTCGAATATGAAGGTATCCCAGTCGTCCGGCGGACTCCCTGTGAACCTGCTGACGACATTCCTCGAGCCAATGATCGTAAAGCCTGCTACGCAGGACGTTGTTGGAGATGGGACGAAGAATCACTTCGAAGGTTTCACCGTTGCGTTCCAACTCGAATGCCACCCGCTTGCCGACGGTGCCATTGAGCGGGATAGAGGTGTTGTTGCCAGAGGTCAGAGGCGATCCGTCGATGGCCAGGATGAGATCACCGGGCTGGACGTCGACCGCTTCGTCTGCAGCCGGAGTTCCCGGAACGATCTGTCCGACCTGATATCGTCCGGAAGCGGAATCCCTTTCCCAGCGCCAGCCGGGGACCCCCGTGGCACGGATCGACCGGGACCATTTTCCGGCAGCCGAGAATCGTTGATGGGAGGAATTCAACTCGCCAATCATGCGGTTGATGATCCATTCAAATTCGCTGCGGTGGCGCCGTTGAACCGCGTAAGGACGGTAGAGTTCACCGATGGCGTCCCAATCCAGCCCTTTGAGATCGATGTCATAGAAGCGATCCCGCATCGTCGCCCAGGCCTCATCAAAAACGGCACCCTGTCGCTCTTGCTGATCGACCATGAATTTGCTGGAAATCGGCAAGCTGGTGCTGGATCCACTTTCACTGATGAGGTTGGGGACCCCTGAAGCCAGTCGCAGGTATTTCTTCGATTTCGCAATCCAGGGACCGAAGGGATCACGTCCGCTGGTGACCTTTTTGGCTGAGGATCTGGCAGTCGTGTCGACGCTGTAAACGGCAGAGGTGGACTCATGGCTCGAAACAAAAAAGATCTTCTTCGATTTGGATCCCCAGGCGGGCCCACGCACTCCGGAATCCGAACTGAAAGCCCGGGTGAAGCGATCGCGGATCCCCTTCAGATCGATTTTGACTTTCGGAGTTTTCTTGGCGGAGTCCTCTTTTTCATTCTTGGACTCGTTTTTTTCCTTCTTCCCATCGTCCGATTTTTCCTGGGGAGGAAGGGGGTCGCTGGCGAGTTCACGATCCTCGGCTCCAGGTTGGTCATCTGCTTCTGTCAGCCACAACCACCAGAGGTCACCACCGGATTCATCCCTTTGTGAGATAAAGGCCAACTTCTTTCCATCGGGACTCCAGCGGGGGCTGCGATCGGGGCGAGGGTTGGCGGTCAAATTGAAGGGGGCACGGGTGCCATCGACGGGGACGAGCCAAATGTCCCGGTTGAAATTGTTGTCCTGAGTCGAAAAAGCGATCCAGCGACTGTCCGGGGACCACTCAAAGCTGGGAGGTGACCAGCCGGTATGAAGAACCCGAGAATCACTGCCATCCAGATTTTGGATGGCGAGGTCACCGTCTCCCAGAACGAAGGCCAGCAGTTTGCCATCGGGAGATATCTGCGGATACCTGCGGCGGTCGCCAGATCCTGGGAAAGGCGTGACTTCAGTGGAGCGGCAGCGATCCAATCGGGGTTCACCCTCTTCGGTGCTTTTCAACGTGTAGAGGTTCTCTGTTCCTCCTCGACGACTGACGAAGAGCAGATTTTGAACCGATTGTCCTTCTTCCAAAGGAAGCCAGACCGGATTCGTGTCTTTGGCAGGGTGCTGGGTCACACGATTGACGGAGAGGCCCTTTTTGACCCTGCGCACCAAGATGTCACCTTCACTGCCCACTGCCAGCATTTTGCCGTCAGCGGAGACGGAGGCACTGGTGGCGCGGTTGTAGGAGAGATCCTGCAAGCCGAGAAGAGTCAGATCTTCCAGGGCATACCAGGACACCATTTTCAGCTCTCCTGTTTTTCTTTGCAGGTGCCACGCGTTCATTTCGGACTCGAAGAAGATGTGTTGTCCATCACGGGAAATGCTGGGGGACCGCACCGAATCAGACTCGAGATTGGTCCAGACCTTCTCAAATTTTCCAGAGAGATCCCGCTCAACCAATTGACCTCGACCGTCGATGGTTTTGACCATGAGGAAGTGATCGTCGTCGATCCACACCGGAGATCGGTGGTCCTTGTAGGTCGGGGTCAACTGTGTCCATTCCTGACTGGTCAAATCGTAGAGCCAGATCTGGCTCGCCATCGATCCTTCATATCCTTGACGTGTAATTCCAGTTCCCCAGCGGGTCGCAAGGATCTTCTTTCCCGAAGGAGAAAGACGTGCGTTGGCTGCAGCGGCCAAAGTGATGCGCTGTGGTTCATGAATGGTGGAGTCTTCTCCGGGGAGAGTCAGAGAATAAAGACGAGTTCCACCGCGCTTCCAGGTATCAACACGGTCGCTGGAGATCAGGATCGATTTTTCATCCGGGTACCAGTCGCAGGCGCGATCGGTTCCGCTCCACCAAGTCAGTCTTTGTGGTTGGCCGCCATCCACAGAGATCTTCCAGACATCGTCACTCCCTTCCCTTCGGGAAGAGAAGAGCAGATGTGTACCACTTCGATTCCAACGGACGCCTGAATCCATCGCCGGGTGATCCGTCAATCTCCGGGCTTGGCCACCCTTCGTCGGGGCAAGCCAAAGATCTCCTTCCCAAACGAAAGCGACCAGATCTCCATTCGGAGAGATTTGCGGGAAAAGGGGCCACCGCATCGGTTCACCCCCGCTGGGAGCGAGGGGGGCCGGGGAGGCGGGAGATGCTTCGATCGGATTCAGGAAGGTGAGTAGCCAGCAAGTGGTCACAAGGGTGAGCAGTGGCAATGTTGAAGGCCGTAGTATCTTCAAGGGGGATCCTCTCAGCTGATTCGTGGGTTCAGTCTGTGGTGAGTTTGGGTTCCGGGCAAGGCCGGACTTGACCTTCCGGGTACGAATGGGCACGCTTTAGGGAACCGATATGGGGCAGGGGAATTTCGCATGGATCAGTCCGACAACAAGGGAAACAGTTCTTCCAAGGAATTCACGGGTGAAAGTACCCTGGTTCAAAGATTTCCCGCTTCCAATCTGCAGGTTCTGGCCCATTTCTATCGTGGAGAACTGGCGAGGGCGAATGTCTGGCGTCAGCGAATGGATGCGACCACCCATTGGGCAGTGGTTTCGACGATGGCCATCATTTCTCTGGCCTATTCCACTCCAGAAGCGTCGATGCTGTTACTGCCTTTCTGTTGTGTCCTGCTGTATCTGCTGTTGCACATCGAGGCGCGCCGGTACCGATACTTTGATGTCTGGCGCATGAGGGTTCGCATGCTTGAAGTCCATCTGATGGTGCCCGCACTGTTGCAGGGGCAGGATCTTGCGGAAGGCAAGTGGCGGGAAACCCTCTGCAATGATTTGCTCGCCCCTCACTACAAAATGAGTCGGATCGAGGCTCTGGGTCGCCGATTGCAGCGAACCTACATATGGCTCTTCCTGATTGTTTTGGGGACCTGGTTGCTGCTGGGGTTCAATCGCGTACCCGCAGGGAAAATGGACATCGGTTCCTTTTTGTCTGTCTTTGGTCAGGGATCTGTCTCCGGTGCAGCGGTGCTCGGATTCGTGGGCGTCTTTTACCTCTACCTTTTTTCGATACTGGTGATCGCAGGACCGCGACAGGATACGGAAATCCGTCGCAAGGAGCCTTCGCGACAGCACTGGCCGATTTGATGGGTCACTTTTTTCGGGAACCGGCCCTGAAACTTTCGAGCAGTTCTTTGGCCTTCTGGGCGATTGCAGTTCCCCCCAGTCTCTGGACCAATTGTTCCGCTTCAGTCATGCGTCCTGCCTGAAGCAGGGTGCTGACCGTCTCGAGGGGGGGCTCGGAAGCATTGGGCATCGCTGCCCCTGCACGGGCAAACCAGCGCAGTGATTCTCCATAGACATTGAGCTCCCGGTGGACTCTTCCCAATTCGAGAAGAATGGATCCATCTTCAGGATTCAGAGCCCAGCGTTCCTTCAGCAAAGCAATCCTCGATCTCCCCGACAGGATTTTCTGATAACGGGCCATGGCTGCCCGTGCTTCATCAGGTTTCTTCAGGTTCCTCAAGGCCAGTGCGCGGTTGTATGCGGCGCCATGTTGAAGGGGGTCTCGGAGCAGCACTTGATCGAGCAGATCGAGGGCAAGGTGGGGATCCTCATCCAGAAGCAGTTGTGCCAAACGGTAACGGGCTCGATCGAATTGATCGTCAACCTTCAAGACTTCCTCAAATTTGTTGCGAGCTTCCAGGAGCTGATTTTGCGATTGTAGTGAAAGCCCTTCACCAAAGATTCCCCGAACCCTGAGGGCCGTTTCCTGTCGACTCTGCATCGCACTGAAAACCTCGATTGCTTCCTCATGCCGACCCAGGTTCTGAAGTGCCCGACCATAGTTGAACAACTCACCCAGTTTTTTCGGCTCCTTTTCAACTCCCCGGGAAAAGGAATCCACTGCTAGCTGATACCGCTCAAGGGCAAAACAGGCTTCTCCCTTGAGGAGCAACAGTGCCGGATTTTCGGGATACTGAATCAGGTAGGCTTCCAGATACGGCAGGGCGACGATGGATCGTCCTTCAGCGATCAGGCTACGAAGTCGGATTCGCTCTGTGGGCAGTTGCTGAATCGACACTGGACTAATAGAGGTGCGGCCTGAATCGGTCCCCGTTGCCGGCGGAGACTGTGCCTGAATGGGATCAAGCAAAGGCAGCAACAGGATCAGCAGGGCAGCGACCAACGTGGATTCCGTTTCTGTAGGTTCAGAATTAAATCAGCTCTGAAATCATCCTGAAAATTCAGGGGGAAATCAATCCCGCCGCCAACTGGGCCAGACAAGGACATTTTTATCATGATTCATGGGAGACTCTGTACAATATAAAGGCTTTTCAGGGCACGACATGAATGAGGGAAAAAGCATGAAGGCATACTGCTTCAAAGGTCTACTTACCTTTCTTTGTCTGTTTATCGGTCAGGCTCAGGCGTATTCCCAACAGCTCATCCCCCGAACCGTGGACGTCAATGGCGTGACGCGGGAGTATACGGTTTATCTACCCGTCAACTTTGATCCTGCCGATCAGCTTCCCGTGCTTTTTGCATTTGCTGGAGGGGGAGATACCGGGGCTATTTTCATGCAGTTTGAAGGGGACTTCCGTCCGCTGGCGGATTCGGAGCGATTTATTGCGGTCTATCCCGAGCCGCTCCTCGACGTCAATGGTTGTCTATGCTGGAACAATCTGGGCCCCTACAGCACAGGGATTGACGAAGTCGGTTTTGCGGATGCCATGATCGATGCCATGGTTGCAGATTATTCTGCGGATTCTCAGCGGATGTTTGCTTGTGGGTTTTCGCTCGGTGGCAGCCTGATGTGGGATTACGCCTGTGAGCTCAGCGACCATTTTGCGGCAGTGGGTGTCGTTGCAGCCAACATGTGGGAATGGACTCAATCTGCCTGCACACCCGCCCAACCCATCGGCATCGTCCACATTCTCGGGACCAACGACTTTTATGCACCCTACAACGGTAACCAGTATTCGATTGCGACCAGCGTTCAGAACAGCTTTTGGGCTGGGGTGAATCAGACCCAGTCGGTGCCTGTGGAAACTTCCCAAGGCGGGGGAGTCACCCTCTTCGAATGGACCGAGGGGCCCGGTTGCCATACGGTCGCACACTATCGTATTCAGAATGGGGATCATGTCTGGCCCGGGTTTTCACAGCAGGCGCTGTGGAACTTCTTCTCGAATTACACTCTGTCCGGAACGGGAATCGGCCCCGGCTGCGCCCCAGCTACCGGAGGCTTCCGTAGAGGCGATGTCAATGGCGATGGCAGCCTGAACATTAGCGATGCGGTTTCAGCGCTGATTTACCTGTTTGATGGGGGAATGGTCGACTGTGAGAGTGCGGTCGACGGCAATGACGATGGTTCGATCAACCTGGCGGACGCCGTTTCGATCCTTGCCTACCTTTTCAGCGGCAGCGGGACGCTCCCCGCTCCCTTCCCCGACTGTGGAACCGATTCGACTGCCGATGCACTGGATTGTCTTCAGTACAACGGCTGTTGATTTCAGGGAGAGTCGGGAGAGAAAAAATGGTGGGCGAAGAGGGACTCGAACCCCCGGCATCTTCGGTGTAAACGAAGCGCTCTACCAACTGAGCTATTCGCCCTGATCATGACAGAAGTTCCATCGTAAGGATTCCTTCGGAAAATCCCAGCGGAAAGACAGAGATCGTACAAGAGTTTCTGAGTCTGAATAAATCTGCTCTGTGAGATTTCAGGCTTTTGGGTATTCTGTTTTGCAACCAGTGAAAGGAACCCTGATGAGCGAAGAACGGGAAATCGAGCAGTTGGTCCAAAGGTACTACGAAAGCCTCTACGAGTCAGACGCAGAGAAAGTGCGGTCGGTGTTTCATGAGAAGGCGCTGATTGCAGGTTACCTCCATGGCGAGTTGGTGCAGATGTCTCTGGAGGAGTTCGCTGGTTTCGTCGCTGCCCAACAACCTTCACCCCAAGAGAATGGTGCAAAGCAGCATCTTGAGATTGAATCTGTGGAGTACGCAGGTGAAACAGGTTGTGTCATGCTGAGTGAAGAGTATTTGGGCATGACTTTCTTCGATACCCTCTCTTTATTGAGGGTGAAGGGTGAATGGAAGGTCTACAACAAACTCTTCCATGTCGAGGAGTGAATTGATTTAATAGAAGGATTGATGTTTCTTTGTGAGAAGAATTGGATATCCATTATGCGTTCTGAATCTGATCCATGGCCAGGCGATCCGGAAACGGCACTCCCCCGATTGGTGGCTGAGCAGGGGGGACGACTCTACTCTCTCGGATTAAAATTCTGTGGGAATGCGGCTGAGGCAGAGGATCTGGTCCAAGAGACCTTCATGCTCGCATATCAAAACTGGGAATCTTTTGAAGGACGCTCAAAAGTCTCAACCTGGCTTTACTCCATCGCGGCCCGGGTTTGTCAAAAAATGCATCGCAAGCGTGCCGGAGAGCCGGACAAAATCGGATCTCTCGATGAGCTCCTTCCGTTTGGTGAGCCCCGGATTGCGCAAACTGCTTCTGAAATGGATCCCGCTGATATCCAAATAATTCATATCGAGTCAAGAGAGGATTTGGAGCGGGCCATTGCTGAAATGCCCCAGGACTTTCGTATGCCACTGGTACTCAAGGACATCATCGGGTTGACCGTTCCGGAAATCGCTTCAGTGATGGGAATGGAAGAGGGAACGGTGAAATCCCGGGTCCACAGGGCACGACTCAAACTCAGGAAACTGGTCGATGACCGTCTTCCCAGAACACCCGATGACGTTCCACCCGCTGCTTATCCGATCCAGGTTTGCCTCGATTTGCTTGAGGCGAAGCAGCGATCCCTGGATCTGAATGAGGAGTTCAGTTCTGAGGTGATCTGCCAGCGGTGTCAGTCCGTCTTTGCTTCCATGGACCTGGCTCAGGATATTTGTCAGTCTCTGGCGGAAGACCATATTCCCGAGGGGCTGAATGAGCGCTTGAGGAAGGCTCTGGAGGAGCTGTAAGCCTATACATTCAAACCAGTTAAAAAAAACTCAAAAAAGTCGGGAACGATGACGGCGTTTTCTGCCTCTCAGATGATGAACCTGAGTGGAGTTGCGTCTATGTTTGTTAGGCAGATCACAGACGATCAGTTGGCTCAATACAGCTATCTCATTGGCTGTGAGCGCACCGGTGAGGCCATCATTTTCGATCCCATGCGGGATATCGACCGCTATGTCGATCTGGCAAAGCAGCAGGGTCTCAAGATCGTGGCCGCTGCGGAAACCCATATTCATGCCGACTTTTTGTCAGGGCTCCGTGAATTGGGTGAACTTCCCGGTGTGGAACTGTTTCTTTCGGGTGAAGGTGACAAGGAATGGAGTCCCCGTTGGCTCGATCAGCATTCTAGGGGTGGTTCCTACGAGCATCGACTGCTCAAAAATGGAGAGACCTTCTCCATCGGAAATATCGACTTCAAGGTTCTTCATACCCCTGGACATACCCCTGAGCACTTGTCCTTTTTGGTCACCGATCGTGGGGCAGGGGCAGATCAGCCACTGACACTGCTTTCCGGAGACTTTCTTTTTGTGGGTGATCTGGGACGCCCGGATTTGCTGGAGACCGCTGCTGGCCATACAGGGTCGATGGAGCCCGCAGCCCGAGAACTATTCCAAAGCGCTCACTTGATCAACCTTCTTCCCGAGTTTGTTCAGGTTTGGCCTGGTCATGGATCTGGCAGTGCGTGTGGAAAAAGATTGGGCGCAGTGCCCACAAGTACCATTGGTTATGAAAAGCGATTCAATTCTGCCCTCTCCCATTCAGCGAGCGAAGAGGAGTTCGTGCAGGAAATCCTTTCGGGACAACCGGAACCCCCCCTGTATTTTTCAGAGATGAAACGCCTCAACAGGGATGGGGTTCCGGTACTTGAGAGGATCAGAACTCCAAAAAGAATGAATGAGGATCAGTTTGTGGCCGCTTATGAAAGCGGTGCCATCGTGGTGGATACCCGCGATTGGGAACTGTTCAAGGAGCAGTTTTTGCCGGGATCCCTATCGATCCCTATGAGCAGCAAACTTCACTCGATGTTGGGCAGTTTTGTCGAACTTTCAGATCGCCTGCTTCTCGTGTGTGAAGAAGAAGATCTTGAGGTGCTGATTCGTCGCCTGATCAGGGTCGGATACGACAAGGTTCTGGGGTGGGTTCATCCTGACGAAATCATCGGTTTGAGCAGTTATCTGGGGGCGTGGGGAACGATCGAAGAGTCGGACCCGGTAGAGATTTCCACCAAGATCGAGTTATCGGGGCGCAGGATTCTGGATGTTCGAAAAGCCTCCGAATTCGAAAAAGATCATATTCCTGGCGCGATCAATCTCTCTCACACACTCTTGAGGTCTCGCCTCGAAGAGTTGGATCGTGGGGTGACCTGGTACGTCGTCTGTGAATCAGGGGATCGCTCAGCTCGTTCAGCCAGCTTTTTGAATGCCATGGGCTGGTCAGTCATCAATCTCTCCGGTGGCATGCAGGCATTGCGTGCGAAGAGGGTTTGATGGACATGGAAAAACAAACGGTCGAAAAGAATCTTCAGAGAGGGCTTTCGAATGAAGAGTCCCGAGCACTGATGGATAGTGGACATGCGCTGCTGATCGATGTGCGAGAACATGCTGAGTTTCAGGCAGAGGCGATTTCAGGAGCACTTTCGCACCCGCTTTCAACTTTTGACTTTGAAACCCTTCAGATATTCATTGGGAAGCGTATACCGATTTTTTACTGTCGTACCGGTATTCGTTCCGAAGAGGCGTTACAGCGCTGGTTAATAGAGGGGGGTGACGGATTCCATCTCGCTGAAGGAATCCGCAATTGGACCTCTGCAGGTTTTGAAGTGAGAACTCGTCAGGCTGGGTCAAGGGTTGATGTCATGAGGCAGACCCAGATGGTGGCTGGATCCCTGATTTTAAGCCTGTCCTGTTTGGCTATTTTTGTGAATTCGCTCTATTGGATCGGTTCAGTCGCAATTGGATTGGGCTTGATCCATGCCGGAGCCAGCGGAACTTGTGGCTTGGCCACGGTGATCTCGTGGCTCCCCTGGAATCGCCCGCGTTCCTGTATCAACTGTGGTTGATGCAGGAGTGGGAACGATTTCATAGAAGTTGAAGAGAGAGTCCTCCCGACTTGAAAAGCTGCGGGGGGCGGCCTGGGACTTCCCATCCCTGCTCAGAGGTTAAAGAGACCTTTGAGTGGAGTCCGGGTCGAGACGATGAAGGCACTGCCGAATCTCAAGGTCGGAGTGCCTGAAATAGAGAGTTATCTCAGCTGCCAATGCACCTCCTCAGAGGCGGGCCAGCGATTCACCCCAAACGGTGTCGTTGGCCTCGCCTCTTTTATTTTGACGGGCTATGAGACATTTTTTCGCGGGACGGGATACCCCGAATCGTCACCAACGTTCGCCTCAGAGAGGCAGAAGAATTTTGCCTCCAGGCAGGAGAAGCATGGAAATAGCCCTGGGGATTCTATTCGTCGTCATTGCTGCCGTTCCGGTGGTCTACTTGCTGAATGACAAACGTTTGAAGAAGCAAAAACGGCCCCATCCCCGATACACCAAAGATCAGGCGGTCCGCCTGTTTTTGATGGGGGAGATGAACGATGACATCCTCGACAGCCTTGAACGTGGCCCGGATCGTTAATCGCATTACCGTGAATGCCAAAAAGAAATCCCGCTTCAGCCCATGGCTGAAGCGGGATTTTGAATTCTGGATGGTGGGCGATACTGGACTCGAACCAGTGACCTCATCGATGTGAACGATGCGCTCTAGCCAGCTGAGCTAAACGCCCCCAAGTTTTAAGGTTGGTGCCGAAGAGAGGATTCGAACCTCCACCCGGTATAAACCGGACCAGGACCTGAACCTGGCGCGTCTGCCAGTTCCGCCACTTCGGCACAAGAAAGCATGAATATCCTTTCCCCCCGGGAAAGTCAAGACTCCCCGACGATGTTGGCCCAGTTCATGGTAAAACTCTTCCTTGACCCCGATATTTCGGGGTGGATCGGGTAGCGAGGAAGGAATCGATGCGATGAAGGTGGTGGCCCAGAATCGACGGGCACGCTTCGAACTGGAGATCCTTGATACTCTGGAGGCAGGAATTGTCCTGCAGGGCTCCGAGGTCAAGAGTCTTCGTGCAGGCCAATGTGAAATGGTCGATGGGTTTGTTCGTGTTGAGACGGGCGAGGCTTTCATGCACAAGGTGCGCATTGCTGAATACAGCCATGGCGGATACTCCAACCATGAGCCGACCCGCAAACGGAAGCTTCTGCTTCACAAAAGAGAAGCAAATCAATTGCGAGTCAAGATGGAGGAAAAGGGGCTGACCATCGTCCCCCTGAAGATCTATTTCAATGAGAAGGGCAAGGTCAAGGTCGAGATCGGGATCGGTCGCGGCAAGAAGGCCCATGACAAGCGCAAGGCCACAAAAGACAGGGAAACCAAGCGGGAGATCGACCGCGAAATGCGTCGCCGTCGCTGACGAGTGGGGCTTTGCCTTGTCAGGATTCCTTGCCGAATCCGTAAATCAGGATACATTAAGAAATCACACGTTTGCTGTTGTGACAGTGAACGCAGTTCTATCGGGGGCGAAACGGTTTCGACCGGACGATGGAACGTCGTGTGGCAGGTGGAGGTTGTCCGGAGGCCTCCTTAAACACCGGCAAAAGTTTTGACTGCGAACAACAACTTCGCACTGGCTGCCTAATACTGGCGCCCCTTCCCCCGCAGCATGTCCAGGGCTGCGGACGGAGGGCCATTTTACTGGACTGGCCGAAGAAGACCCTGCCAGTGGTCTTTGAGGCGAGATCGAACTGGCGACCGTGGATCGGATCCTGTCCGTTGGAGCTGACCTCGGTTTTAAAGAACGGACTATGCCTGTAGAAGCTCGGCGGGAAACGTTTCGGGACCCGGGTTCGACTCCCGGCGCCTCCACCATATTCATCCACCGTGTCCTGTGCTGTCAGGAAACGGTCGGTCTATGTGCAACCCTCCCTTCAGTTCTTGCGATCAGTGGCAACTGAGCAGGAATTGGTTTAGATAATTCGATTCAGGAAGAACCGTGCTTTCTGCTGGGGCCGCAATCGGAATTGTGGGTGGTATGGGTCGCCGATCCCGAAAATCGCGAAATGATGAAGAGATTCTGGATGGCGGCATCGTCGTCTGGAAACCGCGGGGACCATCTTCCCGTGCAGTGGTTAATCGTGTCCAGCGCCAGGTGGGGTTTCGGGGGCTCGGCCACTGTGGAACTCTCGATCCTCTCGCGAGCGGAGTCATGGTTCTCACCGGAGGTTTGGGCAGTAAATTCCAGCAGTGGCTCACGGTTCACGACAAGAGTTACGTCGCAACGATCTGGTGGGGGTTGGGGAGTGACAGTGGTGACGCAGAGGGTCCTCTTTGGCGACCTGAGGAGCCCGTAGCGATTCCGCCCAGAGCTGCTATCGAGGCTGTTCTGCCGCAGTTCCTCGGTGTGCAAATGCAGGTCCCTCCCCGTCACAGTGCGATCCGTGTCGACGGTCGTCGCTCCTATGAGGAAGCCCGTGCTGGAGTGGAAGTCGACATGAAACCCCGTGAGGTTCGAATCGATGCTCTGGAGTTGTTGGAAGTGGATGGTCCCCGTTGCCGCCTGCGAATCGATTGTGGTCCCGGGACCTACATCCGGAGCCTGGCCCATGATCTGGGATCGGCATTGGAGGTGCCGGCAACCCTGATTGGCTTGCAGAGAACCGCTTGTGGAATCCACACCCTCGCTGATTCGACTCGTATCGATCAAATTGGCAGATCGGAGTGGTGGCCGCTGGAGCGGTTGGTCGACCATCTGCCGAAGCAGGAACTCACGGACTCCGAGTGCCGGGCTCTCGCACAGGGTCAGCAAATCCCCGGGCAGATTTCAGAAGATTACGTGGCGTGGTCCGGTGGCGTGGTTCAGGGAATCCTGGAGCCTGCAGAGGACGGCACCATCAAGGCGCGTCGTTGGCTCTCCAGAGGGATCCGCAACCCGGAATCGAAGGCTGAGACGGACTAGGGTCTCTCCAGCTTGACGGCATCGATGACGAGCGTTTTCTTGTGCGACGGGGGAACCGTCAGCAGGATCATCGACTGAATGTCGGTCCAGGTCAGATTGGGATCCTTTTTCAGTTCTCTGGCGAGATCGACACGGAAATGATTCCAGCCTTTGCGACGGATCGTGATCTGGTGTGAATAGCAATTGTTGCGCAGATAGCCGGCGAGTCCGCCCGTATTGGCCCAGCCCTGATTGCCGCCCTGAATCGGATCAGTACCGAAGTAGACGATGTATTTCCCAAAGTTGTCGTCTTCATTGAAGATCGAGAAATTCAGCCACCGGTAATCATCGACGACCACCTCTTCAAGACTGGCCAGCGGCAATCTCCCGAATGCAAAGTTTCCAAAGCCGCCGAATCCCGCTCCTCCGGAGTTTCCTGCAGACCAGATCAGGGCTCCCTTGCCTTCATGAATCACGTCAGGATCTTGCGTCAGGCGTGTTTGATTTTCGGGCCATGCCTCGCGGGCTTTTTTTTCCGGCTCAGGCGGATCGGTTTCGAAGGTCGCAAGATCGAAAAACAATTCCGGATAGATGGTTTTGTGCAATTCATCGAGGTGGGTGGACAGGGGTGTCGAGCCATATTTTTTCTGTTGGGTCAGCCAGCCAGTCCAGGCCTTGCGCCAATTTTTCTTTTCGATGTCCTTGCTGATACGATCCAGCTTTTTTCCACCCTTGGCGGCGTCGACATAGGCATCGACGATCTTGCGCGAAGCCTTGTCCGCCGTTTCCTTGACGATCTCCTGAAAAGCCTTGGTCGCTTCCTTCCAGTTCTTCTCAGAAAAAATGACGCAGGCATCCTTGAACTTTTGAAGCGCTTCCGGGGTCTTGAAAGTGGGTTCTTTGTCTTCAGTAATGAATGGGGCCGGCGCCTTCGCCTCGAGAAGAAGAGGAAGACCCAGACCAAAAATGAGGCTGAAAAGAGCCGTCAGGCATATCGGGAAAAAAAGATCCCGTTGACCTGATCGTGATTGGAAATGGTTCAAAGTTCCTCCTCGAAGGCAAAAATGTGCGTGGGGTCCGGTATGACAGGCCTCTAACGGGTCGATTCAGTTTACCCGGGGATGACGCCCTCAATCTGGGTGTTATTCTATGATTGAGTTAGGGGGGGATTCCAGTGAGCAACGAATTCATCGAGCAGAACGTGATCAAATTGGTCCAAAAATCGTTTTTGACCCATCTCTTGATCATCGGTGGGGTTTTGACAGGTTGCACCGCTGAAAGACCTGCAGTGCCCGTTGAGAAGGTCTCTGAGACTCCTGAGCCGGATTCCAAAACGGAAACATCCGTCTCATCACCTTCCAAAGCGACCATCCCCGAAGAGTCTCTCTCTTTTCTCATGGAACCCCAACTCAAGCGGTCAGACTTGCCGACTCCCACTGAGGAGCAGATCGCACAAGCTGAGAATCTGGTGATGGGAGCATGCAGTCGCTGTCATTCACCGTTGCCTGCGGATGCCCTTCCGAAGGCTGCCTGGGAAAAAGTGATCCTTTCGATGGCAGAAATGAATGGGCCTTGGAATCAGCCACCGCCGACTCCCGAAGAGCTGGCCATCGCACTTTATTGGTATGAAAGGGAAGCCCCGGAATCTTTGGCGACGGTTCGTCATCCCGCGGAGGAGGACTTGCAGTTTGAAGTGATCGGTCTGACTCCCAGAGGGCTGGAAAAGGAACGCATCCCCGCGGTTTCAGACATCATGTTGCTCAAGGGTGAAAGAGGAGTTCCCCAGGGGATTTTGATTTCCGAGTTGAGAAGCCGGCGGTTGATGGCGATCCCTTACGGATCCATCGACTCGGGGGCGCTTCGACCCTTCATGGGTCCTGTCGATTTCAATTATCCCGCAGCGATCAGTCACGGTGACTACAACAATGATCGAAAGCTCGACATTTTTGTCGCCAGCCTCGGGGGTATGAATCCTACCGATGAAGAAAAGGGTGGTGTTTCCTACATCCTCTCAGAGGGTGGTGGCTGGAGAACCGTATCGGTCCCCGTGAATCTGGGAAGAGCCTGTGACATCGACGTGGCAGACCTTGATCTGGATGGGGATACGGACATGGTCGTTTGTGCGTTCGGCTTTCGTGGTCCCGGGAAACTGTTGTGGTTGAAAAACATCCAGGATCAGTTCGTCGTCAAAACCCTCGATGAACGCGACGGATTTGTCGCGGCGATCCTCGATGACGTCGATGACGATGAGGACGAAGATATTATCGCCCTGCTCTCACAGGAGCACGAAGTTCTGGTTCAGTTTACCAACGAGGGCGACGGCAGTTTCACCATGAAGGAACTCTTGCGCCTTCCCCATGCGGCTTGGGGGTCCTCCGATCTGATGCGGGTCGATATTGACCGGGATGGGGATCGGGACCTGCTGTTGGTCAATGGCGACACACTCGATGACCACACTCCCAAACCGGTTCATGGAGTTCGTTGGCTGGAGCGAGTGGGGAAAGAATTTGTGGGTTTCCATGAAATCCTGTTGTTGCCCGGTTGTGAGCGCGCCGCTGTCGGTGATCTCGATGGTGACGGCGATTACGATGTGGTCGGTGCTGCATTCATGCCGCAGATTTCATCGGAGGAATGGGGGCAGTGGGACTCGCTGGTGTGGGCGGAAAATCTCGGAGATTCCAAGGCGTGGGATGTTAAAACCCTGGAGGTGGGCAATCCGGTTCACTCTGCCGTTCATCTCGATGACCTCGATCGAGATGGGAACATGGATATTGTGACCGGAAACTACGTCTGGATCCGGGGCAAAGGCGAAGATCAGATTCGCCGCGATTATCTGACGGTATGGAAGGGCCAGCCACGGCCCTGAGCCGGAAGTCGGGCTTCATATCTGCTGAAGGGGGATCAGTCTTCGGCGGGAGAGCTCTCATCCGAAGTGGTCTCTGATTCAATCAGAGTTTGCAACTGATCCTGCAAGCGTGATCTCAGCTCCTCCAGACCTGGGAAGAGTTCTCTCCCTGCCGTCCGTTCAAGGAGCCTTTCTGCCTGCCCGGTTTCACGTCTCAACAGGCGCACTCTCGCTTCCAGAAGCACTGCCAGAGGATTCTCCGGTTCAAGTCTGCGGGCTCTTTGATAGGCATCCAGTGCACCCGGATACATCTGTTGAGATTCCAGCAA
Source organism: bacterium (assembly GCA_029976805.1). GTDB lineage: Bacteria > Planctomycetota > UBA8108 > UBA1146 > UBA1146 > UBA12191. The sequence continues at coordinate 21,686 of JAPOLY010000004.1, read as the reverse complement.
TTGTCCAAGGTTGAGCCAGGCGTTGGTGTATTGGGGATCGACCTCCACGGCTTTGCGCACAGACTTCAGCGCACGAGGGCCATCAACAGTGGTCAGCATCGTTCCAAGGCTATTCCAGGAAGGGGCATGACCTGCATCGGCGATCACAGCCTTCTCGAAGAATTGCAGGGCCATACCGAAGTCGCCCCTGTTTTGACAGAGATGCCCCAGATTGTGCAGTGCACGGACGTCATCCGGATCCTGCTCCAGGCATTTTTGATACCACTCCTCCGCGAGAGTGAGGTCACCCCGTTGCTCATGGATATACCCCAGGGCCATCGGATCGATGCAGTAGGTTTCCATCAATGTTTTGGAAGGGATGGGGATCAGGTGAGTGCATAAGCTCAAGAGCAAGAGGGGAAGTGCGTCACGCCATTGGAGCGTAGCCCGGGTCAGTCCGACACCACCGAGGACGCAACCCAGAGCGATCATGGGAACCCGATAGCGCCCGGCAACAAAAAAGATCCACGTCAGGAGGGTGAGAATCGCGATGGTCACCACGATGGGAAGACCCCGACTCCACAGCTCTCGGCGGAGCTTCCAGCCCCCAAAAAGCATGAGTGCGATAAGGAAGCCGGAGGTTCCGGGGCCGAAACGGAGGATCTTCAAAATGGGATTCAGTCCTTCTTCCGCGACCAGATTTTTGTTGTTGGGAACATCTCTGGCGGAGATCAGGGCCAGAGCCTTGACGCCCATTCGCTTCAGCCAGGCTCCCGGATCCGCAGAAATCTCAGCCCAGGCGAGGCGGGTATAGAGTTGACTTCGTTCCGAAGGCTTTTCCAAATGGTCTGCCAACTCGAGGAGTTCATCCCAACGAGGTCCTGCAGCCACTGAGGTCAGCCCATCGGCACCGATATCTCCTCCAGACCGATTACCGATCAGCAAATTGATTCCACCGTTGGAACTAATGAGAACCCGATCTTCTCCGGCCCAACGATTCAGGGCCATCACCGGTCCGACTGACATGAGAAAACCAAGAAGCAGTGCCCCGAAAGCGTTCCAGCGTAGAGGAGTGTTCCATGTCGCCCGCAATACGATCAGTGAATAAAGGGGACCGAGTGGCAGTGCGATGGCGCGAGTGATGGCTGCGAGACCGGTCACGAAGCCGACGAGAGCCCAGGATTTCTCCCGGGCTGGGCGACTTTCGTCTTCCTGATTGAGAACATGATCGAGGCGTTCCACAGAAAGAACGATCAGGAAAGTAAAGAGAGTGGTGTCGAGGAATTGACCTGCAAAATAGGCAGACAACCCACACAGACCATGGAGCAAGCCTGTCCATAGTGCCGCGCGACGGCCACCCCAACGGAATGCCAGTAGTGCGAGCAGGAGGGTGGTCCCCGCATCGAGCAGCGCCTGAATCACTTTGACGGCCCATGCCCATGAAGGGGGGACTCCCTGACCCATCGGCCCGATATCTTCGAAGCCGCTGCCGATGACTGCGAGAAGGGCGGGATATCCGGGGGGTTTCCACCAAGGGGTTCCAGCGGCTGGCCCCTCCTCCAGGAAGAGTCGAGCCTGATCGACATTGGTCATCTCATCCACGAAGGGATAATGAAAACTGATGTCATGAGCAGACATCTGACTGATCACTGCGAGGCGAATCAGAAGAGAGACGAAAAACAGAATCAGAAGCAGGCGTGACTTTTCGGGGATCACCCGGTGCTCCTTCTTGATCAGGTGGCTACTAAAGACCCTCGACGATCTCGATTCTGCCCGTCAGGCCTGTGATTTGTTTGAAGGACTCCTCAGGGGCAAAGGTTCCCAGCATGACGGGTTGATTGCGACGGAAGACCTTTGTGTTGCCGGAGGCATCAAAGGAGCCAAGGATGTTAAAGACAGTATTGTACACGTAGTTGATTTCGTTCTCTGTTTGGGTTCCACCGACCTTGACGTCGATTTTTCGAAACCCGACATATCCCACCAACTCATCTTCAAGAAGGACTCTCGACCAGGAGATCGGTGTCGCCGAGGCAGAGCTGTCGACGGTGTTTATTACTCCCTGAGTTCCTGAGCAGCCACTGAAGCTGATCAGACTCACCAGCAGCAGGCAGACCAGATGAAAGATCGGCATGGAAAGGTTGCTCCGAAGTGACAGGGATTCTTGTTTGTCAGTGGGGCTCATGATGGCATCCTTTTCGGAGGCTGAGGGTGTCAGCTCTCTTGCAAAGTTTTTTGTTCAGTGGTCACGTGCGAAGCATCTTGTCAGGTATCGCGACCCGGGATCCGCCATTTGGAAGGGAACCCCATGGAAATTACCCTAGCGGAGACCGTTGGAGGGATCTACTACCTCGTCATTGCACTCTCCTCATTGTTGGGGTGTTTTTTGGTGGCAATGGGATTTCCGGGCCAATTTTTTCCCGGTGTGACTGCCGCCATTTTATGGCTCTCCGGGGTGTCCGACGCTGCTGGTGAAGTCATCATCGGGGGAGAAATCGTATTGACCCTGTTTGGTTTGGGATTGTTGGCGGAAGGGTTCGAATTCGTCAGTGGTCTGGTGGGCGGAAAGGCCGCAGGCTCCCGCTGGCGAGGGGCGGTGGGCGGCATGATCGGGGGCTTTGCCGGAGCGATCTTTGGAAATCTGCTGTTCCCACTCTTCGGAGGCTTGCTGGGAATCGTTGTCGGAACCCTGTTCGGAGCGATTTTTGGGGAGATGCAAGGGGAAGAAGCGGCCGGAACAGAGCAGGCGGTCAAGATCGGTCTCGCCTCGGCAATCGGCAAGGCGGTCGGGCTGGTGGCCAAAGTTGCCCTCAACTTTGCCATCGGTTTCTGGGCGATTCTGCAGTTGTTTTGACCTTTTCCCCACACAACCAAACCCGTGAATAAAACGACGATTTTCGGCCTTTGATCGTGCCAAAATTGTGATTCCCGCCTTCTTTCGGAAGTCATTTCCGGTTTGCCAACAGGTGATCTTGACAGAACCGAGAAGAGGGATATGCTTCATCCTCTGGCAGGAATTCGTCTTAGCGAAATCTTGTCACCTGCCTTCGTATGCTCAGGGCCACGACTGGTAGGGGACGTAGCTCAATTGGTTAGAGTCCCGGACTGTCGATCCGGTGGTTGCGGGTTCGAGTCCCGTCGTCCTCGCCAGTCGTGGCCCTTTTCTTTTTACCTTATTTCCCGTCCTGTTTTATGAACACACGCAACTCCGTTCCTATTCTCATTTTCCATCACAATCACATTCTCCCTTCACTTTGAATTCGGTTTTCGGATTCCCTGTCGCTCAGGGTATTTCCGTCTTGCTTGTCGATTCATCGACAAGGATGCTGGGGCACACAAATCTTGCAGTCCTCTGCTGGTAAGCGGAGGCTCTGGTTCAGCGTTCTGAAGCGTGAGGATTCCGATGCGTAAAGCGGTTTGTTCCTGGTCTCTGCAACCCACAGGGATGCAGGACCTTTTGACCAAAGTTGGTGAAACCGGTGTGAAAGGGATTCAGCTCGCTCTGGATCCTTTGCGTTCTTCCACTTCCGTGACCGAGGATCTGCAGATGCTTCGGGAATCGGATTTGATCGTCGTCAGTGGAATGATGGAGATGGTGGGAGAAGATTATTCCACCTTTGAGACGATCAGGGAAACGGGTGGAGTTCGTCCTGATCAGACTTGGGGGGCCAACCTTGAAAACGCCCGTGGAAACGCGGTATTGGCCAGTGAACTGGGATTGAACTTGGTCACATATCATGCCGGCTTCATTCCCCATGATCCCGCTGACCCAGAGCGACAGCAGATGATGGATCGTCTGGTGATGATCGCAGACGTCTTCGCTGAACAGGGTTGTCAGGTTGCCCTGGAGACGGGGCAGGAAAGTGCAGAGACTCTGCAGACCGTCCTTCAAGAGATGAATCACCCGGGAATCGGAGTCAATTTCGACCCGGCCAATATGATCCTCTACGGTATGGGTGAACCGGTCTCCTCTCTGGATCTCCTTTCTCCCTGGGTTCGACAGATTCACATCAAGGACGCCGATCCCTCTGCAACAGCCGGGACCTGGGGGAGTGAAGTCCCCGTGGGCACGGGAAGTGTCGATTGGGGACGATTTTTTGAAGTCATCCGGGAGCGCGATCTGGCCGTGGATCTCGTAATTGAAAGAGAAGCCGGCGACGATCGAATCGGGGACGTGAAAGTGGCTTCTTCAAGGTTGAGCGAGTGGCAGGGAATTTGAGGGGCAGGAAGATGGCGACAGGAATTGGAATCATCGGTTTTGGATTTATGGGCAAGACCCATTTGCGGGCATGGCTGGATGCCATCGAAGGCGGTGCCAATGCCAGAGTGGTGGCGATCCAGTGCCCCGAGGACCTTAACTCTGCTTCGGCAGGAAATGTCGAGACGGGAGCGGAAGAGGAAGTGAACCCTCTCGATCTGGGAATCACTCATCACCGGGACCTCGACTCTTTTCTGGCGGATACCGGGGTGGAAGCGGTCAGCCTGTGCACACCCACGGACACCCATGTGGAGCTGGCCACTCTCGTCTTGCAGGCGGGCAAGGATGTCCTCATAGAAAAGCCGGTTGCCCTCGAGGCTGAAGAGATTGAGAAACTGGCGACGGTGGCTCGAGAGAGCGGTAGAGAATGCATGCCAGCGATGTGCATGCGTTACTGGCCTGGTTGGTCATGGTTGCGTGAGCAAGTCAAAACCGGTTGTTTGGGCCCGGTCAATACTGCCCGCTTTCAAAGGATTGGTGCCATACCCGGCTGGAGTCAGGATTTTTATCACGATGAATCCCGTTCCGGCGGAGCTCTGACTGATCTTCATATTCATGACGTGGATTTCATTTTGTCCACTTTCGGATCTCCCTCGACGGTGACGACCAGTGGTGATCGAAATCAGATGCTGACCACATTCGCCTATCCAGAGGGGCCCTCTTCTGTCACAGCGGAGGGCGCATGGTATCCCGCAGCCAGTTACCCCTTTCAAATGCGCTATCGGGTTTCCTTTGCAGATGGCGTCGCAGATTACGACCTTGCACGTGAGGGACGGGAGTTGCTCCTTTATCAGGGAGATTCGGTGGAAGAGATCGAACTGACCCCGACCGGTGGGTATCAGTTGGAGATCGAGCACTTTCTGTCTCTGGTCAGGGGGGAGTCCTCAACGCCTGCCCCGACTTTGGCGGAGGCGGCAAATGTGGCGCGGTGGATTCAGGCGGAGGCTCGAAGTCTCTCGAGTGGCTTGGCTGTGGAAATCGATTCGCCCTGACGAAACGGTTTCTCTGAAATGAAAAGTGGTGTGATCCGAACTTCGGATCACACCACTTTTTTATGCTGAGACAGCCTTGCTAGTTGCAGTAAGGGTGCTCAAGGCAGTCGGTCGGCTCCTGATCTGCGGCAATTCCGCAATCCGGGAACGGGGCGGAAGGTGCCGCTCCGTCGAGGAACTGGTAGCTGATCACGAAGACCGGGTCTGCAGTGTCGTAAAAACCGTCGCCATTGGCGTCGTTGGCGGCAAGGCAGTTGTAGGTCGGCCCACCCAGGAAGAGGTCTGAGAGCATCCAGATCGCATCGGCGACGTCGTTGCGACCGTCCGCATTGGCGTCACTGCGCAGGAATGGAGTCACGGAAACCGCTTCAAAGGTGATCGAGGCATCGTTGAGTTGAGCAGCCAGTGAGTTTCCACCGACCACCATGACATTGCTGACCGGAGGTGATCCGAGTCCAGAGGACCATGTGAGAGCGGAAGCTGCTCCGTCCTCGTCTCCCGCCAGAGCTCCGGCAACCGTGGAGTAATCGGCGATGACGGCGGTCTCACCCGCAGCACTGAAGGTGATCGTCTCGGCACCAATGAAGGAGTAAACGACTCCACCGGTCCAACCGTCGGTGTAGATGCTGAGTTCTGCGAATCCGGGGCCATTGCCTCCGTCGAGAGCAGCCACAGATCCGGTGAAGGAGACTGAAGAGGCTTCGAGAAGGGCAGGGTCATGGGCCAGGCCCATGGAAAAGCCTTGGGTGGCATTCGGGAACGGAGTTCCCAGAGCACTGTTGTCAATTTCGGCAATGGTGACGTCGATGCTGAAGGATGCATTGCCGTCGTCTGGCGAATAATTGACGGTTCTGTCGGAAGCGGTGTAGGAATAGCCCGGATCGGGAATGTCGACGACAGTGATCGATCCACTGTTGGTGGAGGGGGTATTGGAAGATCCACCAACAACGACCACCGTGCTCACCGGCGGTGACCCGAGGGACGAGCAGTAGTCGAGGGGGAAATCTCCGGGAGAAGCTCCACCGTCGATGTCATAACTGGTGATGGCCAGAAGGAATCCGCTGGTTCCAGCAGGAAGAGTTGCGCACCCGGTGAAACAGATGACGACCCCTTGGGTCCATCCATCGGGGTAGAGACTGTCTTCAATGAAGTCGGCTGGACTGCCATTTTTTACGGTAGAGGTGCTGTTGGCGGCACCATCTCCAGTTCCAACACTGGTGGGAGTCACCTCAGGCCCGTTGCAAACACCCAGAGACCAGCCCTGAATCTCGCCTGCACCGGCGTCCATGGTGAAATCGACCGCTACGGATGAACCGGCGGCTCCGGAAGCGGATCCCCCGTTCATCGTCTGTGAATCGGCAGTGCCGAAGGGGACGAGTGTCATGACGGCAAAGATCATGGCATGTGAAATAAAGCGTGACATCGATCGAATTCCTCCCATGGGTCGATAAAGAACGACAGGTCTCAGAAGTATGAATATTTACTTGTGGCCATAATTTCGGCCATTTGTAAGTAGTTTCGTGGTGTTTACATTGGGATTCAAGCACTAGTTTGTAAAAAACGCACGAGAGACTGTCTCAGAAGGGATTCAGGCTTAGAGTTCCCTTATGGTGATATTCCGAAATTTCAGGGGGGTGCCGTGGCTTTGCAGTTCAATGGGACCGCGGATGGGGAGCGGCTCGGTTCTCCGCCAGTAGTTTTCCAGGGGAGTGTCATTAACAACTAACCTGTCATTCAAGTATACGGTGACTCGATCCGCCTTCAGCAGGATACGAAAGTGATTCCAATCCCCAAGGGGAGAGTCTGCCACTTCCAGGGGTGTTGCCCCAGCTTTTTGATTATTGAAGAGTCCCCCGGAGCCGACGGGATTTTTCAGGTGATCCCAGATCTGAACCTGTGGGCAACCCCTCAAATAGACCCCGCTGTCTCCTCCCGGGGTGATTTGCCACTCCATTTGCAGCTCAAAATCTCCATATTCGTGTTCAGTCACCAGATGACTGCCTTTTCCGTCGAAGCACAGGACCCCGGCCTCCACTTTCCAGTGCCGGCGCATCTGTTCATTCGCTTCTGTCTGGAGTTGTGTTTTCTCCGCGTCGTCCATGTTCTGAAGTTGATAGGGGTTGGCAACCAGCCCCTGCCAGCCATTCAGGGAGACTCCGTCGAAGAGGGAGGTCTCCCGGGAGTGGGTTTCAGAGCCAAGTGAGGGGATTCCGGAGCAGCCGGCGATCAGTGCAGACAGGATCAGTGCTGGAAGGAAGAACCAGAGAGGAGTCCACAGCGGGATCCTCAGTGAAAGTATTCGGGTCTTCATCGACGATTCCTTCCGTTCATGGGTTCAGGGGTCGGTCATAGCCTCGGAAGATCACAGACCTTACGATCTTTTCCCTGTTGATCCGCCATAGAGTCGTGACTGGATGGGGTTCTGGCAGGCCAAATCGGGCCTGGTTCGGATTTTTCAGTCGAGACCCGTCGGAGTCTGCCTCGGTTGACGACCTCTGTCACTGGAAGGGTAACCGTGACTCAGCCCCTCGATAAAGTTCTGAATTTCAAATTGTCGCTGATGATGTTTCTCCAGTATGCGATCTGGGGGGCATGGCTGCCGCTGTTGTACCCCTATCTCAAGAATCACATGAAGTTTGCGGACGCAGACATTGGCAACATGTTCGCGGTGGGTGCCGTCGGTGCGATTCTGGCTCCCTTTATCGCCGGCCAGATTGCGGATCGATTCTTTCGGACAGAGCATTTCCTGGGAATCAGTCATTTGGCGGGCGCAGCCGTGGTTTGGCAATTGGCTTCCATCGAGCCCGGTGAGGGGGCTGTGAACCAATTTCTGATCTACAGTCTGATCTACAGTTTGATCTATTCACCGACTCTGTCGCTGACCAATTCCCTGAGTTTTCATCATCTCCCTGATCGGGATCGCGACTTTGGTCGTGTTCGGGTATGGGGCACGGTGGGGTGGATCGCGGTTGGAATCATCATCGGCCAACATCTTCTCAAAAGTTATGCGGGGGGAGATTTTGCCAATGCGGCAAGCCCCGAGGTTTATGCGGGCTACGCGGATGCGTTCAGACTGTCAGCCATCATCGGTGCAGGAATGGGAATCTTCTGTTTTCTGCTTCCTGCCACACCACCCGGAGGAAAAGCGGAGGACAATGCGACCTTTGCCGCTCTGGGTGAGGTCAAGCGTCAGCCTTTGTTGACCCTTTTTGCTCTCGCGGTGCCGATCTCCTGTATCCATCAGTTCTACTTTGTCCACACATCCGGGTTTTTGGGCACACTGCAAACGCAGTTGAATGACGCCGATCTCGCAAACTCCATCAATACCCTGTTTGGAATTGGTGGTGGAGGCCTGATGACGGTGGGCCAAATGAGTGAGATTCTGGTTCTCGCAATGATTCCCCTGCTGGCCAGCAAGTTTTCGCGGAAGCAACTGTTGCTCATGGGATTGATCGCCTACGCCTTGCGAATGGCCATCTTCGCCTATGCACCGGGTTGGCTCGGTGAATCTGCCATGGGGCTGGTGCTCGTGGGAGTGGCTCTGCATGGATTCTGTTTCGGCTGCTTCATCTTTGTCGCCTTCATGATCGTCGATGAAGAGTGCCGGGTGGACATCCGTGCCAGCGCACAGAGTCTCTTTAATCTGGTGATCGTCGGAATCGGCATCATCGTGGGCAGCAAGATCGCCACAAGTGTCTCTGTTTGGGCGAGTGACACCAGTGTGATCACGGAGGGGACGCCCTGGCATCTGCCTTATGAGCGTCTCTTCTCGATTCCGATGTGGGCGAGTGTGGTCTGTATTGGAATCCTGCTCTTGTGCTACCCCTCTGGATCCAACTCCGACAACGAAGAAAAAACGGCCTCATGAACGACTCCTTTGAATCCATCGATCGCAGGAAATTTCTGTCCCTTGCCGGTGCCGGTTTGGCCGCTGGATTATCCGGTTGTGGAGGATTGAGTGTAGGAGGTTATCAGTTGATTCCTGGACCTCGTCCCCCGCAAACATTCGACATCTCTCTGGCGGAGTGGTCTTTGCACCGAACTCTTCGCAAGGGCGAGATGACGAACCTCGACTTTCCCCAGGTCACCCGGGAGAAGTTTGGCCTCGATGCGGTGGAGTACGTCAACAGTTTCTTCAAGGACAAGGCCCGAGATGAAGCCTACCTCAAGGATCTTCGACAGCGCTGTGAAGACCATGGAGTCAAAAGCCTGCTGATCATGTGCGATGGCGAAGGAAATCTGGGAGACCCCGACGATGCGGCTCGCACACGGGCCATCAAAAATCATCATCGCTGGATCGATGCCGCGAAGTTTCTGGGTTGTCACTCCATCCGCGTCAATGCCGCGAGCTCTGGCAGTTACGAGGAGCAGATGCGACTTGCAGCGGACGGTCTGTCCCGTTTGACCGAATATGGTGCTTCCCAAGGACTGAATGTCATCGTTGAAAATCACGGCGGACTTTCTTCGAATGGGGCATGGCTCGCTGGAGTCATGAAGATGGTGAACCATCCCCGATGTGGAACGCTGCCTGATTTCGGCAATTTCAACCTCGGCAACGGAAAGACCTACGACCGTTATCAGGGGATTGAGGAATTGATGCCCTTTGCCAAAGCGGTCAGCGCAAAGAGCCATGAGTTTGATGAGAACGGAAGCGAAGTTCACACGGATTATCGGCGCATGATGAGACTCGTCCGTGATGCCGGATACCGGGGCTACGTCGGCATTGAGTTTGAAGGTGCCGGCGATGAAGCCGAAGGCATTCTTGCGACCAAGAGACTTCTCGAAAGGGAACGCGATCGCTGGTGGCAAGATAATGAAATCAAGAAATCCTGAATTGAAAAGCAGAGAGGAACCTGCAATGACACAGCAAAATCACAATGCGGCACCCCAAAACGGCCGCAGGGACTTTCTCAAGGGTGCGGCTCTTGCTGCAGGAGCGATGGCCGTCACCGGTTGTGTCGCTCCGGGCGCGGCACGGATCGGAGCGGTACCTGGAGCCATCGGTAACGCCCGCAGTCGAGCTCCTTTGGGGGCTGACGGTTTGGTCAATATCGCCATTCTGGGAACCGGCGGTATGGGTGGGGGCCACATCGATTCCTTCATGCGTTTCGCCAAGAAGGGCGAAGAGAAGGTTCAAATCGTTGCGGTCTGCGACGTCAATACCGTTCGCCGCAAAGTGGCTGAAGATAAGGTCAATAACAGTCAGGGCGGAGAGGTGGCGGTCTACACCGATTACCGCGAGATGCTTGAGCGAGATGACATTCATGGAGTCGTCATCGCGTCGCCAGAGCATTGGCATGGAAAGCAGGCGGAAGATTGCCTTCTTGCCGGCAAGGATGTCTATCTTGAAAAGCCGATGACCCTGAATCTTCCCGACGCCTTGCGTCTCCGGGAAGTGGTACGGCAAAATCCGGATGTCCTGATTCAGGTGGGTACCCAAAAGATCATGTTGCCCAAATACAAGGCGGCGCAAGAACTGATGGGGCGCGGTGACATCGGCAAGATGACCTTCAGCCAGACCTCCTACTGTCGTAACTCCAAGAATGGAGAGTGGCTTTATTACGGCATCGATCCCAAGGTGCAACCGGGTGAGACTCTCGACTGGGATATGTGGTGCGGCCCTCTGGGCAAGAGGGAGTGGGACCCGGCGTTCTACGCACGCTGGCGCCGTTACCGGGATGCTTCGACGGGCATCATCGGAGACTTGCTGGTCCATGAGGTGACTCCGCTGGTCATGGCCCTCGATCAGGGTTGGCCGACCCGCGTTGTCGCGACCGGTGGTCACTATGTCGACAAAGCGATGGAAAACCACGACCAGGTCAATTTGCAGGTCCAGTTTGAAAAAGGTCACACCCTGATCGTGGCTGGATCGACCTGCAACGAAAATGGTCTGGAGACGATGGTCCGTGGACACATGGGAACCGTCTACCTCAATGGTGGTAACTGCAAGATGGTTCCGCAGCGAATCTTTGCGGATGATGTCGATCCCGAAGAAGTCGTCTGTGAAAACATCGGCAATGATCAGGATGCGCTGCGCAAGAATTGGCTCGATTGCATCCGCACCCGTCGCCAGCCCGACTCCAATGTCGAGTTGGGAACCAAAGTGATGGTGATCGTTGATCTGGCTTCCCGTTCGATGTGGGAAGGCAAAGCTTTCGAGTTCGACCCGGCCACGATGACGGCCTCCGCCATCGGCTAGGGGGTGGACTTGTTGGAGCGCGGCGACCTCGCGGCGATGGGGACACGATTTGAAATCATCGTCGCGGGGGAGTCCGGCTCCCACGCGAGGGCTTCCATCGAGGCAGCCCTTGGCGAGATTGAGCACTGCCACAAACTTTGGAATCCCTTCAGCGGGGACAGCATGGTGGCTCGTCTCCACGATCCCATGCGTGAAGTGGTCCCCATCGATGGGTTGACGCTGGAACTGCTGTCTCTCTGCGAAAGACTGAAACAGGAGACCGGCGGAGCCTTCTCGGCGACGGTGGGTTCTGTTCTGGCCTCTCGTGATCCCCGCAGGGAATTTCATGAGGGGGCAGAGATTCCTGAGGGTCGATCCGCATATGAAATCCATGACCAGCCTCCCTGCGTTCGAATCCTTCATCGCGATGTCCGTTGGGATTTCGGAGCTATCGCCAAAGGTTTTGCTCTGGATCTCGCCGTGGAGGTTCTGCGGGAGTCGGGAGTGGAAAACGCTTTTTTGCATGGGGGGTCGAGCAGTGTCACCGTATTGGGAAGTGCTCCGGGATTGACCGGTTGGGACGTCCAGCTTCCTCATGGGGAAGTGGTTTCACTGCAAGACGGGCAGAGCCTCGGCGTCAGCAGTGATGGAGGAAACTACCAGGGAGATCATTTGATTGATCCTGTCGGTGGGGAGTGGGTCGAGAGCCAGTCCATGGGCTGTTGGGTTCGTGGAAGAAGCGGTGCTGAAGTGGATGCATGGGCCACTGCGCTCTTGGTCTCCCGAAACCATTCCAGAATCCCGATGATTCCCGGTGCCGAGGGGAAAGACTGGGGCTTCTTCGAACAGCCCCGATCAGACACGCAGTCCAAAGCGGTGACCGCTGAAGTGGAAGTCCCTTCATCGGGCGCGGAATCCCCTCGTGATTGCGGGTTCAAGACAGAATTTTGACCGACCAGAGAAACCTATCGGGGCAAGGATCCCCACTGGAGGAATAATGGCGACTGATCGCAGAGAATTCATGATTCAAAGTGCCGGCGCATTGGCAGGGGTGGCGCTGCTTCCTGGTTTGGAAGGCTGGGCCCGATCCATCGAGGAAGGGTATCCGGTGGGAATCATCGGTACTGGTCGTCAGGGGCGGGCCATTGCTGCTGAACTGCAGAAGATCGGCGCAAAAATCGTGGCGATCTGTGACAACGATGCTCCCCGTCTTCGCAGCGGCAGTCGCCGTGTCAAGGAAGCCAAAACCTATTCGGATGCCGCTGAAATGCTGACCACTGAAAAGGGGATGGAAGCGGTCTTCGTGGCCACACCGACCCATTTGCATCGGGAAGTAGTCGAGGCAGCCATCGCAGCAGGGAAGCATGTTTACTGTGAGGCTCCTCTTGCACATACCGTCGAAGATGCGAAGGCCATCGCCATGGCGGCCCGGGGCAGTTCGAAAGTGTTTCAAGCGGGACTGCTGGCCCGATCCAACCCGGTGTATTCTCTGGCCCGCTCCTTCTATCGCACCGAGGCGTTTCTCAAATTGGTCTCTATGAGGGGCCAAAACTCGCGCAAGGACAGTTGGCGTCAGGCGGCGTCCACCGCCGAGCGTCAGGCTCGTCTCGATTGGCGCTTGAATGAAGCCACTTCAACCGGCCTGCCGGGAGAGTTGGGGACCCACCAGTTCGATGTTTTCCACTGGTTCACCGGCAAGTATCCGGTGCGTGTACAGGGGCGTGGGGGAGTCCTGGTTTGGCAGGATGGTCGCAAGGTTGCCGACACCGTCAATCTCGTTCTCGAGATGGAAGGCGGGGAATGTATCGAATACCAGGCGACTCTCGGCAACTCCTATGGCGGTCGCTACGAAGTCCTTCATGGGGTCAACTCCGCATTCCGTTTGGCCTGGTCTCATGGCTGGATGTTCAAGGAAGCGGATGCGGCAACTCAGGGTTGGGAAGTCTATGCCAATCGCCAACGATTCTTCAATGACGAAGGCATCACCCTGATTGCAGACGCGACCAAGTTGGCAAGCCAGAACAAATTGAAGGATGGTGTGGGGCTTCCCCATGATTCCCTCTATTACGGAATCATGGATTTCCTCACCAGTTGTCAGGAAGAGAAGTTCCCCAAGACGGGAGCAGGCGAGGGATACCGGGCCACTGTGGTGGGTATTGCTGCTCACCGGGCAGTGGTGGAGGGGACGACCGTGGAAATTTCCCCTGACGACCTGAAGGAGGCCTGATTTGAAAATCGGAATCGGAGAGGGTCTTCACTCTCTTCCATTGGGAGCACGACTGGGTTTGACGGGATTGTGCATCGTTCTTTTGGGCGGGCTGTTTGCCAGCTTCCAGCACATGAAGAATCACTATGCCGATCGCGATGCCAAACCCGAGTTTTCCACGGACGATGTCGTCAGTGCCTATCATGGCCTCGACAGTCCTGCCCCCCTGAAAGTGGCGATCGAGAGTGGGCATCCTGAAACCCTTCCGCAAGAGCAACGTGACATCCTTCTCAGCTGGTTGACGGGGGATCGTGTGCTCATGAAGTATGACAGTGAAGACTGGTCTCAGGTTCCTGCAGATATTCTGGATGAATATTGCCTCTCCTGTCACACGCGGGATCTGGCAGAGCAGCAGGGAATCCCTGCTCTCGAATATTTCGACGATATCAAGCCACTGGTAATTTCACGCAAGGTGGAGAGAACCCCGGACGAAATTCTCGCAGCATCGACCCACGCTCACGCCCTGAGCATGTCGATTCAGGGGATCGTGGTGCTGTTTCTGGCTTTGCTGACCGCCTGGCCGACAAAGGGGATCAGTCTTCTTTGCGCGCTCATGGGTCTCGGTCTGGTCGGTGACATCGGGGGTTGGTGGCTTGCCCGCTACAGTGCATCATTTGTCACCATGATCATGGTATGCGGAGCGGCCTACAGCGGCGTACAGACCCTGTTGCTCGGCGGGATCATCTGGGACACCTGGCTTGGTCGGGGAAGTTCAAAAGGGCACGACCAGAGCTGAGCAGATCAGGAACGCTCTTTGAAGGAGGAACGATGACTTCAAAATCTTCAGGAACTCACCGCAGGGATTTTCTCAAGGGTGCGGCAGCCACTGCAGCGCTGGCTGGATTGGCACCGGGTCTCGCCCGGGGAATGGGACCTGTTTCCGGATCGGATGAGATTCGTGTCGGATTGATCGGGTGTGGTGGCCGGGGTTCCGGTGCTGCAGACAACTGTGTGAAAGCAGCAGACGGAGTCAAAATCGTCGCCATGGCGGATCTGTTCCGCGACCGACTCGAGTCGAGCCGCAGTCACCTGATGGGGTTGGGGGAGCATTTTGATGTTCCCGATGAACGTTGTTTTGTCGGTTTTGATGCCTACCAGCAGTTGTTGGCCTGTGATGTCGATTTGGTCATCCTTGCGACTCCTCCGGGTTTCCGTCCGATGCACTTTGAAGCGGCCATCGAGGCGGGGAAGCACGTCTTTATGGAAAAACCGGTGGCCACCGATGCACCGGGAATCCGCAAGGTTCTGGCAGCAGCCCGAAAGGCCAAGGAAAAGAATCTGGCCGTGGTCGCCGGAACCCAGAGACGCCACCAAAAGGGATACATCGAAACGATGGAGAGAATCCACGATGGAGCCATCGGTGAGTTGGTCGGCGCCCAGGTCTATTGGAATCAGGGTGGTCTGTGGGTGGTTCCGCAGAACAAGGAAATGTCGGACATGGAGTGGCAATGTCGAAACTGGCTCTATTTCACCTGGGCCAGTGGCGACCACATCGTCGAACAGCACATTCACAATATTGACGTCATGAATTGGGCTTTCGGCGGTCCTCCGAAAAAAGCGTTGGCGATGGGCGGAAGGCAGGTCCGTACCGGAGAACAGTACGGAAATATCTTCGATCACTTCGCCGTCGAGTTTGAATTTGAAGGCGGTGTTCGTGCTCTCAGTGAATGTCGCCAGATCGACAACTGCTGGAATCGGGTTTCGGAAAAGATCATCGGAACAGAAGGAACTGCCAATCCGTCAGGAAGTATCTCCAGCAGCAAGAATGGTGACTGGCGTGCGAGTGGTGGAGGAAAGAATGCTTACGTTCAGGAACACACGGATCTGATTGAGAGTATCCGCCGTAATGAAGTCCTGAATGAGGGTGAGACGGTCGCGATGAGCACCCTGACCGCCATCATGGGCCGAATGAGTGCCTACACCGGCAAGGAAGTGACGCTCGACTTTGCCCTTCAGTCACAGGAAAGCCTGCTGCCTGAGAGGTGGGAGTTTGGTCCTCTGGCGACACCGCCGATCGCAGTTCCCGGAAAAACCCCGTTGATCTGATTCTGAAGGAGGCTCCATGGATCGTCGCACCTTTATGACTCTGACCGCACTTGGATTACTGGGAGGGTGTGCCAACACCATGACCGGAAGTCGAAACCCCTGGGCTGGAAATTACCCGTCGCTGGTGGGAAACAACCGATCCCAAATTCTGAAGTGTCTCAAGATCGGTATGGTCAATGTGGAGGGAACCCTCCATGAAAAGTTCCAGCTTCTGAAAGAAGTCGGTTTTGACGGCGTGGAGATGGATTCTCCTTCCGGAGTCGATTGGGACGAAGTGGTCCAGGCTCGTGATGATACAGGGTTGGTGATACCGGGAGTGGTTTGCTCCACTCATTGGGGGAAGCCGCTCTCCTCTCCTGATCCGGCAGTTCGCAGGTCCGGCATCGAAGGAATGGAGACCGCACTCAGAGACTGTCGAAAGGTGGGCGGTTGGACCGTTCTTCTGGTTCCCGGTGTGTGTAACAAGGAAGTCTCATATGAGCAGGCCTGGGAGAGGTCGACGGAGGCGGTCAAGGAACTGATCCCTCTTGCCGAGGAACTGAAAGTTCAGATCGCTTTCGAAAATGTCTGGAACAACTTTATTACCAAAGCGGATGAGGCCGTTCGCTATGTAGACCAGTTCGAGAGTTCGACGGTGGGTTGGTATTTCGATACGGGCAATATTGTTCGTTACGAAGAACCGGTCGACTGGGTCCGTAAACTGAACTCCAGAATCCTTAAGCTCGATATCAAGGACTACTCTCGCAAACTGATGGAAGCGGAGGGGGTCTGGGCCGGTTTCCGATGCAAGATCGGGGATCCGGACTCATCGGTCGGTTGGGCTGACGTCATGGCTGAAATCCGCAAACTCGGTTTCTGTGGCTGGGGTTCTGCGGAAGTCTCCGGTGGAGGTAAGGAACGTCTGGCTGACATCTCGAAAAGAATGGATGACGTTTTCAACCGCTGAGATGGGTGTTTGGAAGTCTGCTCCCCAGTGAATACAATAGGGTTCCGCCTTTGAGGAATACCTGTTCGGAGGAAGCATGATTTTCAATGCAAGTCTGCCTTGCAGATTTCTGTTGGTTCTGGTCGTTTTGATTCTGCCGCAATGTTTGCCTGATGGAGTCCATGGCCAAGAATCCTGGACCAACTGGGAGAGTCCACCGGTTCATGCCATTGATAAGGTTCCCGGATCTTCCCTGCTTTTGGCGGTCAATACGGCGGATGGGCAACTGGAGGTTCACGACGTCTCCGGTGGTAACTTGACTCCGTTCATGTCTATTCCGGTAGGCCTTGACCCTGTTTCGGTCAGAGCCCTTTCTTCCTCCAAGGCGTGGGTCGTCAATCGCATCTCAGACAGTATCAGCATCGTCGATCTGGACCGGGGTGTGGTCGAATGGACCATCCTGACTCCGGACGAACCAGCGGACGTGGTTTTTGCCGGTGATCCCCTGCGTGCATTCGTATCCTGTTCCGGAACGGATCAGGTTCTGGTTTATGACCCACTGCAGCCCCGACCGACCCTAATGGCAACCCTTGATATTACCGGTGAAGAGCCTCGGGCACTGGCGGTCAGCCCCGATGGTCTGACCGTTTACTGCGCCATTTTCGAATCGGGAAATGCGACGACGATTCTGGGTGGAGGACTGGAAATCAGTACGACCCTGGCGTTTCCGCCGAATGCGGTCAATCACCCCTCGGGCCCCTATGGAGGAGTCAATCCTCCTCCCAACGCCGGATCTTCTTTCGTGCCGCCCCTCAATCCTCTGGCGGGAACCCCTCCTCCGGTGGGATTGATCGTCCGTCGTGTGGCCCCCGGAGTCTGGCTCGATGACAACGGTGGAGACTGGTCCGACTTTGTTTCCGGTCCTCAAGCCGATTTGAGTGGACGCCCCGTGGGTTGGGATCTGACGGATAATGATGTCGCCGTCATCGATACCTCCACCCTTTCCGTCAGTTACATCGGTGGATTGATGAACATTTGCATGTCACTTCAGGTACGGCCGAGTGACGGTGCTCTTTCCGTCATTGGTACGGAGGCACACAATGAAGTTCGTTATGAGCCGAATTTGAACGGCAACTTTATTGACGTTCTGCACGCCATGATCACATCTGGGGGTGGGCCTGTTTCTGTCAGCGATCTCAATCCTCATTTGCCAGACAGTGGTTCTTCCGTTCCTGCGGATCTCCGTGAAATCAGTCTCGGTGATCCCCGGGCTCTGGTGTGGGATTCCACCGGGGAATTCGCCTATGTGGCAGGCAAGGGCTCCAACAATATCATTCGCCTGTTGGCCAATGGAGAGAGAGACCCCGGT
Organism: bacterium; assembly: GCA_029976805.1. Lineage (GTDB taxonomy): Bacteria > Planctomycetota > UBA8108 > UBA1146 > UBA1146 > UBA12191. Next base: position 3,676 of record JAPOLY010000004.1, on the reverse strand, counting down.
TTTGCTCCCATCGAGGTGGGGGCAGGAGCGACGGGACTGGTTCTCGATGGAGACACCTTGTACGTCCATGAGCACTTTGACGCTGCCGTGTCGCAGGTCGATCTGACCTCGGGGCAAGTGTTGAACCGGATCATTCACCACGATCCGACTCCGGTGCCGGTGAAGGAGGGCAGGCGATTCCTTTACGACACCCATCTGACTTCTGGAATGGGGCAGGTTTCCTGTGCTTCCTGTCATGTGGATGCCCGAACCGATCGCCTTTCCTGGGATCTGGGGGACCCTTCCCATGACATCGAACTCTTTACGGAGATTTGCAACATGGGGTTGCCGCTTTCACCTCCGGGAGCCTGTGAAGATTTTCATCCGATGAAGGGGCCGATGCTGACACAAACGATGCAGGACATCATCGGTAAGGAGCCTCACCACTGGCGCGGTGATCGCGCCGGCATCGAGGCATTCGGAGGGGCCTTCATGCTGATCAATGGAGACGATCAGCCAGTCGTGGGGGCTGACATGCAGCTCTTCGAGGATTTCTTGGCTTCGATCCACTTTCCACCCAATCCCCATCGTAATCTGGACAACTCCTTGCCGGTGGCTCTCGAGTTGGAAGGACACTTCACTACCGGTCGCTTTGGATCGGAAGGTGATCCTCTGGGAACCGGTAACGCCCAGAATGGACTCAACCTCTATCGCACAGCGGGACTCGATGGAGGATTGCAGTGTGTGACCTGTCACACACTGCCGATCGGAATCGGCCCCAATGCGGTGCTCTCCGGTCCCATATCGATGACCGAATTGCCGGATGGGCCTTTTGGCGAGAAGCACCATGGCATCGTCAGTGTCGATGGTTCGAGCCAGCCCCATTTCAAGATTCCCCAATTGCGAAACATCTACAAACGCAGCGGTTTCAACACGACGCAGATGTCAAATACGACCGGTTTTGGATTCCTGCACGATGGCAGTGTCGATTCCATCGAACGCTTCCTCAGTGAGCCCGCTTTCGATATCCAGAATGATCAACAGTTGGCCGATCTGGTCGCCTTCATGCTGGCATTTTCCGGTTCCGATCTTCCGCAGGGAAGTTACTCAACACCCTTTGAACCGTTGGGAAGCCCGAGTCTGGATTCCCATGCTGCAGTGGGCAAGCAGGTCACTCTCGACAGTTCCAACAATACCGACCCGGGCTTGCTGTCGGTGATTGAGTTGGTTCGCCAGCAGGCAGCTCAGGGCAAGGTGGGTCTGATCGCTCGCCACAACACTGTCAATGGCGTCCGGGGATACGTATTGGTGGGCAGTGGAAATCTGATGCAGTCTGATCGGATCAGTGAGAGTTCGAATCTCAATCTGCTCATGGCAGCCGCTTCTGATACCGAAGAGCTGACGATCATGGCGGTGCCGATCAACTCGACGATTCGTTTGGGCATCGACCGGGATATGGATGGAGCATTTGATGGGGACGAAATCCTCGGTTGCTCTGATCCCGCAGATCCAACCTCATTGCCAGGGAATTGCGGTCAACCGGTCTTTATCCGTGGTGATGGAAACCTGGATATGGCCCGTGATATTTCTGATGTGATCTCGACGCTGAGTTACCTTTTCGGTGGAGCAGGAACCACCTGTGAGGATGCCCACGATTCCAATGATGACGGAACCCTCAACATTGCGGACGCGGTGCAGTTGCTGGGTTACCTCTTCAGCGGAAATGGGGAACTTCCTCTTCCCGGAGGAAACTGCGGGGAAGATCCCACCGCAGATGGCCTCGGTTGCGATGCTTCCGGTTGCCCCTGATCGAGAAAAAGGATTTTTCGTCTAAAGGGGCCAGATCACGGGGATCAGCCAACCGGCGATGGCCCACAGGATGATGACCAGGGGAGCCCCGACACGGGCGAAATCGGTAAACTTGTAGCCGCCTGCACCGTAGACCAGGGTGTTGGTCTGGTAGCCGACCGGCGTCAGGAACGACAGCGATGCTCCGAAGGCCACGGCCATGATGAAGGGCTCGGGACTCACCTCCAGTTGTGAAGCGATCTTCAGGGAGACGGGGACGAGCACCGCCGCCACGGCAGCATTGGAGATCATCTCGGTCAGCAGCGCTGCCACGATCAGAGTGACTACCACGAGTCCCTCCGCTCCGAGTGTTCCCTGCAATCCACTCACCTGTTCGGCGATCCACTGGGCGGCTCCGGTCTGATCCATCGCCTGACCCATCGCCAGCATGCCAGCAATGAGGACGAGGATTCTCCACTGAATTGACTCGTAGGCCTTGGTACCCGAGATACAGCCACTGAGAATCATCAACACTGCCCCGCCGAGGGCGATGGCAGCCATCGGCAGTGCCTGTGTACCCAAGAGAATGGTGACGAGGCAGAGAATCCCGATGGCGATGGGCGCCTTCTCTTTTTTGACCAGAACGTCCTCTACACCGGACATGAGAACGAGGCCTTCTTCACCGCGAATCCGTTCAAGACTGTCAGGGGTTCCCTGGATCAAGAGGACGTCACCGGTTCTCAGCGGGTGCTCACTGATTTTGCTTCTCATGTGCATGCCATGACGCTGAATCGCCAGAACATGCAAGCCGTAGCGGCGACGCAATTCCATGGATCCCAGTGTCTGGCCCATGAAGCGGCTGTTGGGCAAAACCAGAAGTTCTGCAAGTTCCGCTTCTTTCTCCTGTGGAGTGCCCTGGGATTCTGAAACGATTTCGGCCAGGCTGGCGACGTCGTTGCCCTCTTGCAACTTCATCAACTCTTCGATGGTGCCACTGATGACGAGAGCATCCCCTTCACGCAGGACGAGATCATCGAGGGGGGGCCAAATGATCGACTCACCACGAATGACCTGAAGAATCCGTACCTTGCCGGATGACGCGAGAAGGGTGTCGCCGAAGCGACGGCCGACCAGTTCTCCTCCGCGAATTTCAACCTCGGTGACGTATTCCCTTTGACGACGATCTCCGCCCAGACTTGCGAGTGAAGTAATCGTCTGTCGTTCCGGAACCAATTTGGGGCCGATGAAGATGAGATATACGAGACCAATGACGGCCAGTAATCCTCCCAGACGGGTGAAGTCGAACATTCCCAGCTCGATTCCGGCGGATTCCCGGGCAATCGATGAGACGAGGATGTTGGTCGAAGTACCGATCAGGGTGCAGGTCCCCCCAAGAATCGCAGCATAGGAAAGCGGGATGAGAATCTTGGACGGATTGACTCCGGTTTTCAGGCATGTTCCCAGAACCACGGGGATAAACATGGCGACGACGGGGGTGTTATTGAGAAACGCGCTGGCAACGAGAACGATGATCAGGATCAGAATCGTCAACAGGCCCTGATTGCCGCCGCTCCACTTGAGCAGGCGGTTGGACAGGAATCCGAGCGCTCCGGTACGCAGGAGTCCTTCACTGACCACAAACAGGGCTCCGACGCCGACCACTGCGGGGTGACCGAATCCTGCCAATGCGGAGCTGATGTCCAGGAGATCACTGCCGACGAGAAAGAGCAGCAGACAGACGGCGACGATGTCGACAGCCACCAGCTCACTGGCAAAGAGCAGGAGGGCGACAACGAGAAGTGCGAGAACCTGAAAGATCGCTGGATCCATTCTTCGGCTCCTGTTCCCCGGGTGGGCACAAGTTGGTCAACTTGTCTGCGTATTCATGTCCCCGGACCATGCCGGAGGT
>JAPOLY010000139.1 GCA_029976805.1 bacterium | reverse complement strand
GGTAGGAGTGCAGCTGGTACAGATTGGAAGTGTCAAAACGTTCACCACCATACTGACCTCCCGCTAATGCATTCTTGTAATACTTGCAATCCAGAATCACCTTGCGGTCAGGCCAGGCAAGGGTGACATCCGTTTTCATCACGGGAATCAGTCGATCGGTTTCCAGATCATGGACCTCTCTGTCCCAACGAATCTGCATCGCAGTAACTTCTGCATCTGGGACATGCCTCTTCGAAAAGTTGAAAACAAACTTTTCAAAGATCATGCGCATGGCAACTTCGTCCTGCAAAAAATCATGGAATTGAAGGCGGCCAGAAACCGATTTCTCAGGAAGAAGGGAAGAGTGAACCAACTCACAGAGGTGCATCAGAAACTGATAGGCACGATTGTGACGGTGCAACCGCAAACGCTGAAACATTTGCCGCTGAATTCGAATGGAGGAGACGTCCCAAAAGTGATCCAGCAAACCTGCCAGCTCATTTCGTGTTCGCGAATGAACATGGAGATCCCTGGAAAGCCTTTCAAGACAGGTTTTCAAGATTTGGTTGTGAAGTATATCCCGGCTGAACTCATCGAATTCACAATGAAGCCGGCCCTGCAGGTGGGTTAACCGCTTGATGCTTTCAGAGAAGTTGATTTTCCCCCGAACACGCGAGGTGTCTTCAGCAAAGTTGACGTAGGATCGATCCAGTCCTCGGCGGATTTGCTTGGTCGTTGACTCCAGTAGCGCAACAGCAAGAAAGTTGTTCAGATCCGGACAACGGTCCCCATGGATGCGCTCCAGGCCCGTATCTTTCAATCCGTGATCCCATGCATACGCCAAGAGATAGTAGAGATTCTGAATGGGGATCAAGTTGCGAGATCCAATTGGCTCAATAGTGATTCAGTTTCACTTCGAGCTTTTTCCGGTTCATCGATCCAGTATTCCTCCAGCAAAGGCTTGATTTCATATTCCACAATTTCTTCGTACCACTTTTGAAAGTCGTCAACATTGGATGTCGGGGTGAAAAAACTGTGCCCGATTCGGTATCCACGGCCTAGAGAGTGGTCTTCTTCGATGACCTGATTCAACTGATTCATGTTTTGTCGAATGAGAGAAACTTGGCTTTGTGTAAAATTGTATGTGGCCAAATACTCGCTGTAACTGGCTTCAGAAAAACCGGGTTCAATTTCCAGGAAGGCGAATCTCCTTCGAAGCGCGTAATCGACCAGTGACAGCGACCGGTCTGCAGTATTCATGGTACCGATGAGGTATACATTTTTTGGCACGGTAAAAAGCTCGTCACTGTATGCCAGCTTGGCGGTCTGCCCGCGCTTGTCATTCTCAATCAACAGCATCAGCTCCCCAAGAATTTTGCTGAGATTTCCCCGGTTGATCTCATCGATGATCATGACGTATTTGTTGTCCGGGTCTGCTGTCGCCTGTCGACAAAAGGTATAGAAAACACCCTCTTTCAAACCAAATGATCCGTCCTCTCGAGGGCGAATTCCCTGGATGAAGTCTTCATAGCTGAATGACTGGTGAAACTGGATGGTCGTGGTGTAACGGTCGGAGTTTTCTTTGTGCAACAACCTCGCCAGTTTTTTTGCCAAAAAGGTTTTTCCCACCCCCGGTGCGCCCTGAAGTATCACATTCTTTTTACGGTGGATTTGCCGCATGATGTTGGTGAGGCGGTCTTCAGAAATAAACACTTCTTCCAGAGCGTCTTCGATCGTGTATTCCGAATACACCTGTGAGGATTCCTCGACGAGAGTCGCGTCGATTTCGGAGGAGTCCACTTCCATGCCCGGTAGATTTCCAATGGCTTCTGCGATGAGCTGCATGGTTGGATCTGTGGGACTCATCTCTGTAAGGGTTTTCATGGCCAGCAAATGGCCTTCGGGAAGTTTGACCCTGTCACAATTTTCCCACTCCACGGGAATCTGGTGGTGGTGGGGAGTTCTCAGGGTGTCCAGATAATATTCCCCGTTGACGGTTCCCCAGCCGATCACTTCGGATCGGCCCAGTTTGGCCAGCAAGACATCCCCGGGTTGGACGTCGCGTGAAATGTTCCAAAGCATGGTGGAATTCACACTCTGGTTCTTTTCGGGATTCTCTTCAGTGAGAACAGAAAGCAGATCCTCCTTGGTCTCATATTCGGAGAGATTTCCCGTAAAATCCCAACCAATGCTGGCGGTACTGTGTTCCAGCCATGATTCCCACAGGCTTGCAGTTTCTCCCGGAGAGATCAGCCAGTACTTTCGCTGGCGTGTTTCAGGAGTCTGGGTTTTTTCTTTCAATTTCAGAGGCAAGCCTGCCGCCAGGATTTCAGGTCTGGCGGAAGTGTCCTCAATCAGACTCAGCACATCTCTGCGATGATGATGCTGAAAGGGGGAATGGCGACCGCTAAAGAATTGGGCGATATCTGCAAGGACAACCTGAATGTCTTCCCAAAGCGAATCATAGACTTCTGAGAAGCGCTCTTCGGAAAAGGTGACGACACCGTAGGATTGATCCTCAATCTTCCAAGCGAAGCTGTCTTCCTCAGACAAGACTTCTGCGAAGGGATGATTGAGGGGCAAGACAACCTGAATTTCTCGTCCAGTAGAATTTCCGGAAATTGCAGTGATGGCCCAATTGCCAAAGTTGATCCTCATCAATATTCGGCCCCTTCGCCGCCGAAGGGTGGTGGACAACAGGGCTTCAGGGTTTTCTGAATTATCGCGGAGGATTCGAATCACGTCTGCAAAGTAATCGAGATAGCGATCTGCTTCCCCATATGGAAAGAGATGATCAAAAGGTTTGGCATATCCCTGATGGGAGGCCGCCCATGCG
>JAPOLY010000036.1 GCA_029976805.1 bacterium | reverse complement strand
GTCGGCGAAAAGTCAGGTCCGAGTTGGGTTGATCCATGGTTTGTGGATAGGTTAACCCACCTCTAGCCGGATCTGTCACTTCAGATCGGGCTCCCAGGCTTCCCTGACTGCCATTGAGACTGGCTCCGTAAGGATCGGAGCAACCGACGCCGAGGCGCGAGCCGCTGCCCGAAGAGGTGCAACCACAGCCGCAGGTATTCCCCTGAAGTGCGGTGAAGCCATGTTTCAACCAACTGAGACCGATCTGTTCGAAACGGCCATCTTTCAATCGGTACATATTCTGGCCGATCACCGGGTGCTCATTGGTGCTGGCGATCCACAGCAACTCCTCAGTGCCGATGTTGCAGGAAGTGGTACCGACTGAGTAGGCGTAGTAACCGCCGGCGTTGCCGTAGCTCTGGGTGCCGGTCAGCTCACCGACGATGACGTCGGCACCGGTTCCGCCAGTGCCACCTCCGGGGTCGCACTGGGCATGGAGGTTCATCCCGAGCAGACTGAAACAAGCTATGAAAACCCAAAAACGCATCGAAGTGCTCCCATCCTGCGGGCAATCAAAAGGTTTTGAATGAAGAAGTCCGATTACAGGAGGCAGAAAATGCTCTGACCATTCCGAATCAATTTCCATCATAGTTTGCCCGGGAGGGGGAAGCGAGCAGTGCTTCTGTGAGGTGGAAGTGCCTTAATGGGCCGAAATGACTGCTCGATTCAACGAGGTCGTAAAGAAAAAACCCGCCACCGGAAGGTGACGGGTTCGATTTTCATGGAGCTGGCGACGGGAGTCGAACCCGTGACCTCAGCTTTACGAAAGCTGTGCTCTACCAACTGAGCTACGCCAGCCTGAATGGCCTAACAGGAATCAGAGCATATCTTCTTCCGTGAGGGGCGGCAACTTCAGCAAGAAAGTTGAGCCACCGGAGGATCAGGGGTTGGAGACCTTCTGATCAGGAAGTGTGCTATGGGGGTGCTTCTGATATTCCGCAGCCTTGGCCTCATTGGTCAGGTGTCGGTAGACCTGAGTGGTGGCCAAATGCTTGTGGCCCAGCAACTCCTGTACTTCACGGAGATTGGCTCCACTGTCGACCAGGTGGGTGGCGTAGGAATGGCGAAGCGTATGGGGGCTGGTCCTTTTGTCGAGGCCTGCCCTGCCCACATAGCGATCGAAGATCTTGCGGATGGAACGGTCAGAGATTCTCTGTCCGAATCGATTGAGCAGCACCGGAACAGGGGCCCAATTTCCGTCTTCCGGAATCCACTGGGATGGAATCGCTTCACGGTAACTGAAGAGTGAACGCAGGGCGTGTTCGCCGATGGGAACGATGCGTTCCTTGCGGCCCTTGCCGAATGCGCGGACGAGACGGATTTTGCTGTCGATGTGGCTCCAGTCGAGCGCGACCAACTCACTGACCCTGAGTCCCGTACTGTAAAGAATCTCAAGGATCGCCCTGTCACGGAGCCCACGATAGGAATCGGTTTGGGGCTGATCGAGGAGTCGCATGACTTCCTGGATCGTCAGGAAGTGGGGCAGAGATCGGGGAACTTTGGGGGTGTCAAGTTCCAGAAAAGCACAGCGCCCCTCAAATCGGTTTTCCCTTTGAAGGAATCGAAAGTATCCCCTCACAGAAGCCAGTTTTCTGGCGATGGTTGAGCGGGAGTATCCACGCTCACCAAAATGGGCCAACCACCGGCGGACTTCCTCTGCACTGGAATCCACCAGTTCAGAGAGTTTTTTTGCCTTGAAGAAATCCTGAAGCTGTTCCAGGTCCTTGCGATATGCACGCAAGGTTTCCGGGCTCAGATTACGTTCCGTCTCAAGGTGCTTGAGGAAGGATTCCATAATTTGCACCAGTCTTCCCAGCCCGAAGGCATTTCCCTTGGGCATGATCCTATGAAGTCCGGAAAAAAATTTGAAGTCGATCCGCAGGAGTGAAGGAAGCAAAGGGGGGCTGTTGAGGGCGATTCCCTGCAGGAAATGCTTCGAAAGAACACAGGGTACCCTCACGGCTGTGGATAACTCGTGGATAAGTTATTTCAGTTGGCCATGCATGCGTGAGATCAGTTCGCGAACGACGGCTCTGAAATGGTCGACGGTCAACTCTTCTTCATCGAGGTGGGCCGCTTCATCCAGAGAGCGGGGAGCGGGAGAGCCAAATTTCAGCAATTCTTCACACAATCCGGGCAAATCCTGGCGATCGTAAAGGATGCAGAATTCCTCTTTCTGGCTGACCACCATCAGGGAGCCATCTTTCGAAGAAAGGGGGTTCGGAGAGTTGTCCATGGCTTTATCGTCCTTCTGGTATCGGGAACCTCTCCTCTGAGGTTCTCTTTCTTCATCGTCCGGATTCCGGTGAGACTGGAGTCCTTTCCCCGGTTTATTTGAGGAAAAAACCGCATGAACCAACCCCTTGGCGCTCCATTACAGGTTCAGGAGGTCCCTCCTGCAGATATCGATCGGATCTTGCTGCAATGGCAGGAGTCGGTCCCGCAATTTCTTCTGGAGAGTGGTCTCGAGGTTGGAGGAACCGGGCGCTGGAATTTTTGGGGAAGTGCACCGGTCGATGAGTTCGTTCGTCTTGCCGGTTCTGCCGGCAACTCGGAAGAAGTCCAACGATCACAGCGACCTCTCGAGGATCTGGATCGTTGGTTTCGGGAATGGCGAACGGATCAGGCTGATCTGGTTCTGATGGGGGAGCGGGTTCCCTTCACAGGAGGGGCCGTCGGCTGGATCAGTTACGAAGCCCTGGATGCCTTTCATCAATTGGGCCCTGATCTGCGCTCGTCACCGGGTACACCCGATTGGCTGAATCAGTTTCCGTTAATGCACTTTACTCTTCATGACGAGTTGTTTGTCCAGCACCGGGAGAGTGGGAAGACCTGGTTTTTACACCGGGGACGAAAAGGCTGGAAAGAGCGACTGACTTCCTCTCTTCAAGTTCAGGGAAATGATCCTGTCGAAAGTAATGCCAATACTGTCCAGCCTTTGGAATCGAAGGCACAGATCCGTTCCGCCTTCGATGAAGATCAATATTTGAATGCGGTTCGCCAGATTCAGGATGGGATTGGGCAAGGTGACTATTACGAAGTCAATCTGGCCCGTGGCTATCTGGTGGAGGGTTGTCCTCCTCCGGCAGAGTTGCACCGTCGTTGGCGACGGGTGCAGCCGGTGCCCTATGGAGCCTTGATCGAGACCCCTCGTTTTGGGGTGGTCAGTGCTTCACCGGAACAGTTCCTGCAAACGAGAGGGACAACGATCCGTACTCGACCGATCAAGGGAACCGTTCCGAGAAGCGGAGATCCTGAAAGAGATCGTCAAGCTGCGGAGGAATTGCGAACCAGTGAAAAAGAGCGTGCCGAACTGGCGATGATCATCGATTTGGAGCGGAATGATCTGGGACGCATCTGTGAACCGGGCAGTGTCGAAGTGACACAGGTCACGGCGATAGAAAGTTACGCCAGTGTTTTGCATGCGGTTGCCACCATCGAGGGGCAACTCAGCGGAGAACCTGGTCCCGGTGCCATTCTGGAAGCCACCTATCCTGGTGGATCGATCACGGGAGCTCCGAAGCAAGCGGCAATGAGAGCAATCCGAGAATTGGAGCCGTGGCCACGTGCTGTCTATACCGGTTCCGTAGGCTGGATCGATGGAAGCGGTGACCTGGAGTTCAACATCGCCATACGTACCGCGACGATTCAGGGCAGCGAGGCCCTGATCCCCTTCGGCGGTGCCATCACCTGGGATTCTGATTGCCATGCCGAGAGTCGAGAAATTGGGCACAAGGCACGGGCGATCCTGGGTGCATTGGGTTTACAGACCCACCCCGATCAGGAAGCGTCTGACATGCAAGGGTAAGTCGACTCAGCTCTCGAGCCATATCGCAAAGGCTCTGAGCATCTGTGCGATGACTCCTTGCCCCTCGACAAAACTTTGCCATGTGAACCATGCACCCACGGCGGAGACGAGCAATGCGGACAACACTGGAGCCCAGCGAAGGAGAGATCCCGTGGCCCGAAGTCCCATACGGTCGATCACTCCCTCTTTTCCGACAGTCAGAAGAATGCCGATGCCGATCAATGTTCCACCCAGACCGAGGCTGAAGAAGGTCAGGATGATCAATCCCAGCCACAGCGCCTGAAAGTGGGCGGCCACCAGCAGGATGGTAAAACCTGCAGGGCATGGAACGATGCCGCCACTCAATCCCAGTGTCAGCAAATCCCGGAATCGGACCTCGCCTGATTCACCCCAACCTTCAGGAACATGAGAGTGATCGTGCGAGTGCCCATGAGAGTGGTCGTGAGAGTGGTCGTGAGAGTGGTCGTGAGAGTGGTCGTGAGAGTGGTCATGAGAGTGGTCATGGGAGTGACCGTGCGAGTGACCGTGCGAGTGACCATGGGAGTGACCATGGGAATGATCATGACCGTTTCCGGAGTTGCGGACTCTGCGCAAGCGATGGCGAGCGAGAATCAAGCCGAAGAGAATCAGCATGATTCCAGAGAGAACACTGAATGTGGTCGTGATCCAATTCTGATAGGTGGCGGAGAGCGATTTGTCCGCACTCCATTCGATCAGGGCCAGCAGCACCAGACCCAGAAGAAAGACACTTGCGGTGTGGGCGATGGTCACGATGATCCCAAGGACGATGGCATCCCGAATCCTGCCACGGGTTCCCACCAGATAGGCTGCGACCATCGTCTTTCCGTGACCGGGGCCGAGGGCATGTCCCGCGCCGTAGGTTATAGCGAGGAAGAGGGCCAGGAGAATCTCCCAAAGTTTGGCTTTCCCGGAAACGATGGTCTCGACGATGTTCCCAATCTCTTCTTCTTCCGTGGGAATGGGAGGCGTGTCTCCCGGACTTTCACCCGGAGGTCTGCTGGGTCGGAATATCGGTTCCGAATCGGTTTCCTTTGAGTCGTTGGAGTCGGCTGCCAGCCCGGTATTCGCAGACCAGTTACGGATCTCTTCTGCACTGGGAGGGGCATCACTGAAGGGGTCAAAGGAGCTTGCACCGGGATGAAAATGCAACAGTGATTTTCTCCCGGGGGTCCTCAAGAAGGCACCCTGGTCATCGATCATTTCGAAACCCGGTTCGAGAACCATCACCGATAGCCTGGGTGAATGATCTTCCAGTGGGATCCAGGTGATCTGGCTGGACAGACGATCGAGGTGGGTCTGATCATGCCAATGAAGCCACCAGCCACCTGCACCCCAGGGGGCATCATCGGGAAGTGGTTCAGGCAGTTTGCCGATCAGTGTGTAGTAAACATCAAAGGAACGGGCACTGACTGATCCACCGATACCCTCTTGCTCGATCAACTGTAACTCGAGATCGATGGGGAGCCCGTTGATCGTCAAGGTGGTGGAGGGCAACAGGTCGGCCAAGAGTTTCTCTAGATAGGGACGCCATTCCGGCTCGCGAACTTTTCCGTCCCTATCCCTGTCGAGATCGGAGAGTACAGGAAACCCTGCCGGTGTGCTCCAACCGTGATTGAAGAGGACGACGATGTCATCGCCCCTCAAGGTAAAGGTGGCCTGAGTTCCGACCCCCTCAATCAGTTCATGCGCATCGGTTTTTCCGGGTAATCCGGGAATCAGCAGGAGCAGTACTCCGAAAAGGGTCAGCGAGAGCCTCAGCATGCTTCCCACTCCTCATCCGGAGGTGAAATGACTGAGAGAGGGGCGTAGGCCACCACGAGTTGTCTCTCTTCACCATTTTCAAATCTCACCGTAATGCGTCTCGCTGCACCATACCCCTGCACAGCATTGACGCATCCCCTGCCAAGCAACTCATGGTGAACCCATGCACCCGGTTGCAAGCCATCGTCCTCTTCCGGATCGTGGTGATACTCGGGTTCCGGATCCCATACGTTTTCAGAGACGGAAGTCCGTGCACCGGGTTTTCTGTCGAACTCAATCGAAGTGCCCTCAAGATCTGCCAGAAAGGAGGAGGGGAGTCGGGGTTCCCGATCCTGAAACCGACGTCGCCAGGAGGTATGCGTGAGAACCAGTTCTTCCATGGCTCTGGTCACTCCCACATACAAGAGACGCTTTTCTTCGTCGATGCCCTCAATCTCACCATGGCGTGAATGGGGGATCAGTGTTTCCTCCACACCAGCGATCATCACCTTGCGAAACTCGAGTCCTTTTGCGGCATGCAATGTCATCATCGAGACTTTGCCCCGCATTTGGTCGTCCGATTCGGCATCCGAGACCAGGGCAATCCGCTCGAGGAAGATGGTCAGGGGGTCAGGGACTTCTCCTTCTTCAGTGTTGGATTGCTGAAGGGCCTGATCGAGGATCTCTTCCGTTTCGGCGGCTGCTGCCACAAGTTCTTGCAGGTTGCGTTCCCGCTCCTGCCAACTTTCCGGTTCTGATTTTTCCAAATGGGCCAGGTAGCCACTGGCCTCGATGGCCTGTTCGACCATGTCAGCCAGTCCACCGGAGAGCCGGTCTTCCAATTGTTCAATCACTTCCCGAAGGTGCTCCAGACCCTTGCGAGCTTTTCCACGGATTCCATCGGTGCAGTCACTTCGGCGCAAGTGTTCGCCCATCGTCCTGCCATGGGCGAGTGCCTCATCCTGAAACTTCTCGAGGCTGACCTTTCCAATACCGCGGGCAGGAGTGTTGACGATCCTTTGCAAGGCGACGTCATCGCGGGTGGAGCGGGCAGCACGAAGATAAGCGAGGATGTCTTTGACCTCCTTGCGCTCGTAGAAGGACATGCCACCGACAACGGCATACTTCAGACGACGACGTACGAACTCTTCTTCGATGACCCTTGAAAGTGAGTTCACCCGATAGAGCACCGCGATTTCATCGCTGGAGACTCCTTCTGCCATCCAGTCCTCTACATGGTCTGCGATTCTGCGTGCTTCTGCCCGTTCATCATGGACTAACTGAACTCTGACTGAGGAACCGTCAGCATTTTCGGTGAACAATTCACGGTGACCGAACTCGGTTCCGGAGAGTCGTGAAGCGACTTCAAGGATCTGTGGAGTGGAGCGATAGTTTTGTTCAAGGGTCACCACATCATGTTCAGGGAAGTCTTCTCGGAAGCGAAGGAAGTTATCGGGGCTGGCCCCGCGCCATGAATAGATCGACTGATCCGGATCTCCGGTGACACAAAGATTACGGTGCTGGCCCGCGAGCAATTTGGCAATCAGGTATTGTGGGCGGTTGGTATCCTGAAACTCATCGATCATGACGTATCGAAAGTGTTGCTGCAGTCGGAGGAGAACATCTTCCTGTTCGGTGAGCAGGCGGACGACCAGCAGCAGCAAGTCATCAAAGTCCGCGGCGTCCTGCTCTTCGAGGAGTTCCTGATAGCGGGCGTAGATCTTCGCCAGCTCACGGTCCTTGAAAGTTCCTGCCTGATCGGCGGCCAACTCAGGGCTGATCATCTGATTTTTCCAATGACTGATCGTTGACTGGGTTGCACGAGGCGGGAAGGAGGTTCGATCCAGTTTCATTTCTTTCATGACTTCGGTGACGACCTGTTTCTGATCCGCCGAGTCATAGATGGAGAAATTGCTGGTGTAGGGCTCGAGACGATGAGCGTGTCTTCGAAGGAGCCTGGCGCAGAAGGAGTGAAAGGTTCTCAGGACCGGTCGATCATCCTCGAGGCCGAGAGCGGAGGATCCAAAGAAACCGTGACCGTTGAAATCGTTGGCTTCGGGAATCGCCAGAAGTTGCAGGGTTCTCCTGAGCATCTCTTCTGCAGCCTTGTTTGTGAAGGTGATCGCCAGAATCGAACTGGGTTCAATCCCTTCACGGACCATGCTCGCAATGCGGTGGGTCATGACGCGAGTCTTGCCACTGCCCGGTCCTGCGACGACAACGAGTGGCCCTTCGTGGTGGGAGACCGCCTTTTCCTGTGCCGGATTCAGTCCGTTGCTCATGCGGGTCTGCCTCGCCTTTCAAACCTCAAGCGGGTCTCACAATAGGGGGTGGAGGGGGCCTCACCGGGTTCCCTAGGGGTGTCACTGTTGGTGAATCTGCATGGTCACTCCCAAATTGGGCCTATACAAGGGAGATACACCGCTTCTGATCAAGTTGACGGGCACCGGCGTCCTATTTATGATTCCAGATTGCCAGCGCCCTGATTTCGGCAAGATTCCGTTTGTGACGAAATGTGAATCCCACACCGAAGCGGGCCACAGTTCCCCGATCAGTTGACGAGTTTACCCGAGGAGCGGGTGGAGCAGTCCGGGGGCTGTAACTTGACTGGTGCCGTTCTTTCCCCTCAGGAGGCAAGTTGGAAGTTCAGGACGATTTCAACATTCACGAATTGATTCTCAACAAAGAGACCCACGTCGACTTTTATCACGAAGTTCGTCAGGGTGTGACTTCCCGTCGTGAAGCGATCGACGAGTTGGAAAATCTGGTTGAAGAGATTCAGGACGATTTCCGCAGAGCGGTTGCCCAGGATCTTCTGGGTAACAGGGAGGAAGCCAAAAACCTCCTTCGCAACTGTAGTTCCAATCCTCTGTGCATCCATCTTCTCGGAAAACTCAGCCTTGAAGAGGGGAACTCCAAGGAGGCTCTTCAGGTTCTCGAAGGCGGATGGGCCTCCCATGGCAAAGATTATCCGCGCATCGGCATGCTCCTCTGTGAGGCTCTGATTCATGAGCATCGTATTGAGGAGGCCAGAGAACTTCTGGCGAAACTTCCGGATTCCGTCGATCACCCGCGGATCTGTTACCTCGAGGGTCTTTTGCATCAACATGAGGGAGACTACGACGAAGCCCTGCAGTACTACTCCACTGCAGCAGAGGGACGACCAGAGGAAACACGCTTCCAGTTCCGCCTTGGATACATGCACTCCCTCTACGGTGACGAGGAGTTGGCAATCGAGGCCTACCGCATGTGTCAGCGAAGTGCGCCTCTTTACGCCCGTGCAATGATCAATCTGGGCGTCCTTTACGAAGATGCAGACCGTTATGAGGAAGCCATTACCTGCTACAGGATGGTGTTGCTTTCCAATCCTGATCACCGCAGGGCCCAGTTGTATCTGCGGGATGCCGAGGCTTCCCAGTCGATGTTCTACGACCGTGACAAGGAAAAGGAAAAGGTCCGTATGGGTCAGGTCCTGCAGATTCCAGTCACCGAGTTTGAACTTTCGGTGCGCAGTCGGAATTGCCTGCAGAAGATGGGCATCCACACTTTGGGTGATCTCGTGTCCAAGACTGAGGCTGAACTGCTCTCCTACAAGAACTTTGGCGAAACCAGCCTTCAGGAGATTCGCAAAATCCTGAACCAGAAGAATCTTCGTCTTGGTGAGAGTTCCCAGCGCAGCGAGACCTCTCTGCTGGGAATCGACAGTGAGGCCCAGGCACTTCTCGGAGAGCCTGTCAGTATCCTCGAACTTTCCAGTCGCAGTCAGCGCTGCATGGACCGTCTGGGGATTGAAACCATCGCCGATCTGTTGCAGCGCAATGAGCTCGAACTGGTGAGTCAGAAAAATTTCGGGGTGACTTCCCTGAATGAGGTCAAACGCAAGCTCACCGAGCGTGGTCTGGATCTGACCAGAGGATAAGCAGGGGACGTGTACGAATACCTCTCCGGAGAAGTCATTCGAATCCTGACCGACAGCGTCACACTCGACGTTGCCGGTGTCGGTTATTCATTGAAATCTCCGTCGGCAACCCTGTCCAAGTTGCGGGAGGGCAGTTCGGCCCGGTTGTTCCTTTCCCATCGTATTCGTGATGACCAAATGCATTTTTATGGATTCTCCCAACCGGAGGAGCGCGACCTCTTTGAGAGACTGTGTCAAGTCTCCGGAGTAGGGCCGGCATCTGCATTGGCCTTGCTCTCCCATATTGAACCGGATCATTTCAAGAACGCAGTTCTCGAAGGTGAGAGCGGTGTTCTGGAGAAGGTCAAAGGGATCGGCAAAAAGACTGCGCAGAGAATCGTCCTTGATCTTCGTGGGGCCCTCGAGAAAGAGGACCTTGTCGCTTCTGCAGGCAGCCCTGCCACGGTGGGGGTGCCAGAGGGACCGGCAGCGGATGCCGTGAGAGCGCTTCAGGTCCTCGGCTTTCCCCTCAATGAGGCCCAGGATCGGGTCCGAAGAATCGTCGCCGAGTCTCCGGACTCGGAATTGGTTGCCGAAGATCTGGTGCGCCTCGCCAGCCGCCGCAGTTAGACCCTGAATTTTTCCGGTTCGATCGCTATCATCGAACGTACTGGGCCGATTCCATGCCCACGCCCTCTTCCCTCGGCACACCCTTTTCTGACCCGCAACCGTTTGACGGTGGCGAAACCAATTAGGTGTGCTCTTGTCTCCCCTGTCTCTCCTTTTGCTGATCTCACTGTTGCCGTCGCCAGCTTCGAACGGATTGTTGCCCGTTGAGTCGGTGACCATGGACTTGTCCGGTGCTCTGGGCCTGTCTCTGGAATTCAGCACAATGGATTCGCGGAGTCGCTCAGGTTTGAGTGCATTACCTCTCACTCACGTTATGGAGCACCGCGATCGGGAGGAATCCCGAGAGGAAACCCACTGGTCTCAATGGAGCTGGGCGATCGGTCAATATCTGACTCGGGATATGTACAGTGAGTCGATGGCTGACCCGTGGTTGAACCGTGACGATCTGACAGAAATCCTTTTACATAAAATGCCCATGATTCAGATTCAGAAGCTACCTCTCGATGCTTCTTTCCACCCTTTGGGTACGGACCCTCTGCTCCACGCTCCCGCATGGTGGAACCCCAGGGGATCGGGAGATTCGGCAAGTACTGTCAGTCTCTGGGCCTGTGATCGATCGGCTGATCTCCGATCGGAGCAGGGGCAGCCGATCAGGGCAGGGTTGGGATTGACCCTGGACCTGTCTTCCGGCCCAGAATGGGACTGCCGAATCACCGGAAATGTCGACCAGAGCGGAGAAGCGGGGATTTTGCTGCAGTTCTGTTGGCATTGAAAATCTGGTCTCCTTGACACACTCCTCCCATCACGCCACCATTGGCCTTCCTTCAGATCCGTTCGTCGGAGAAGAGGGAATGGCGGCCATGTTTGCTGCCGCCGTGCAGTGTTGAAATCGATGGTGGGTGTAGCTCAGTTGGTTAGAGCGCCAGTTTGTGGTATTGGAGGTCGAGGGTTCGAGCCCCTCCTCCCACCCCAGCTTTTTGAGGGAGTCCCACGAGGGGCTCCCTTTTTTCATATCCAGAGTTGGCAGCGATTCTCACGCTTGAGTTTTTTCGATTCAATCGTGATCTCCACGAAACTTTCCGCGGTCTTTTTTGATTTGTGATCGACGCTTTTTCTGGTCGAGCCTTTTTCTGCGGCTTGAATGGGTGGGGCGGGTTGCGGTTCTGGATTTTTTTCGGCGGAGGGACATCTCCAGCCACTCTGCCAATCTTTCCAGGGCACGCTCCCGGTTTCTGGTAGCGGACCTTTCTTCACTGGCAACGATGCGCAGGTTTCCCTGGCTATCAAGGCGAGCGGCAGCGACCTCCAAAAGGGTTTCTTTTTCCATCGCATTCAGGGCACGGCTCTCGCGTATCGACCAACGGATTTCGACAGCAGTGGCAGACCGGTTGGAATGTTGCCCACCGGGCCCACCCCGTGTCTGTTGTTTGATTTGAATCTCCCTCCAGGGGATCCAGCGGTTTTCACGCCACTCCAATCCACGGGTTCCATCCGGTGATTCCATCCAATTCCTTTCCCATGGGGCAGGATAGGGGGCTATGGGATGAGTTGCGAGACTCAAGGAGCCTTGCCAGATGGGGAATCGGGTGGGATGCTGTAACTCAGGAAGGGGAACAGGGATTCAAATGCTGAGACGTTTACTGGCGAGACTTCTTCCAGAGACAGGTTTTCTGATTTCGGTTCTCCTAATTTCAGGGGCGGTTTTGTCGACCGGGTCAGCCCTGGCCTCGGTTCAGAACGGCCCCGATCCGATTCCAGTGGAGGAATTGGAGCGATGGGGGCAATTCCGGGGGGAACAGAAATGGTCGATCCCACCCGCGGCCATCTGTGGCCTGCTGAACGGGGGATATGCCGTCATTCTGATCGATGGAACTCTGGAGCTCCGTCGGTCGGGGGAGTCTTTTTTCGATTCTGTCCAACGCTTCTCTCTGAAGATTTCAGGCCAGCCCACCTGCCTGCTTCAGCTGGCTGAGAACCGCTTTCTTGTAGGAACCGATCGCGGGCAACTGTTGTCCTGCAATGTGAATTCCGAGACTTCACCCATGGAATGGGCGCCTCCATCGGGAGGATGGAAACCGGTGGCCCTCGCCCACCGAAGTTCCAATTCCCAGGTTCTGCTCGTCGACCAGCTCCAAGGCCAGATTTGGGAACTCGATTCTGAAAAAGGAAACCCTCTCCAGTCTTGGACAGGTTTCATCGATCCGACTGACGTCACTGAAGCAGGAACATCGATTTATGTGACTGATCGGGGATGGCAACGGTTGATTCCCTGCGTTGATGGTGAAAAGAGCGGTAGGTTTGAGGAAGCACTGGGAGATCACGGTGCTGCCCCGGGGCTTCTCGCTGGCCCTGGAGGCTGTGCGGCCATCTCGGGCCGCTGGATCTTTGTCAGTGATACCGACAATCACCGGGTTCAGATCTTTGGTACCCATGGGATAGCCCTGCATCATTGGGGATTGCACGCCTTGCAGCCGCGGGAGTCTTCGGGTCGCCTCCACTACCCATCGGGTCTTGTCTTCGATGACAAATCGAGAATGGTGATCGTCCTTGAGGTCAGCGAGTCACGGGTTCAATACTTTGGAGCTCGCGACGCTGAAAGTCGGCCTGATCCAGCGGAACTCTGGGCTCGGGTAGACCTGATTTCCCATTATGGAAAGCACTGGGCCCTCGACCGGGGACCAGAGGGTTTTCTGTTGGCAGTTCTGGAACCCGACTCTGAACGAGTCGTGGTCCTCGACCGTCGAAGTGAGACCCCTGTGGAAATCGACGATGTCGGGGGGCATGGATCGCGGGCGGCCCTTTTCAGAACGCCCAGTGGTATCGATTTCCTGAACAGGTCGGGTTTTCAGCGATTCGTGGTTGCGGATCGTGGAAACCGGCGATTGCAAATGTTTGAAGTTCGCAGAAGACCTGAGGCGCGGGTTATTCGTGAGTCCTGGATTACCGCCCTCGTTCGCAGTGTCGACCTTGGTGATCTGGCGAATACGATTCCGGAATGGAAGAGTCAGGCACCTCTGCGACCCGGAGCGTTGGCCTGTCTCGATTCCGGGACCATCGGATTGATTGATGAATCCTCTGCAAGAGTTCTGCTTCTGAACGATCGATTTCAACCGTTGGGAATTCTTGGAGTTTCCGGATCTTTGGAACGCCCAGTGGCCATCGCTGCCGACGGGGATGGTTTCCTGATTGCAGATGCCGGGGCACGCCAGATTTTGCGGTGGGGGCTCGATGGCTCCAGTAAGCAGATCGATCTTTCTGCAGTGAGCCAACAGCCGGACGGTAAAATGGAAGCGATTCCCGCGGGGGTCGCACGCCATCCTGATGGAACGGTGATCTGGACGGATGCGTTAAAGGGGAGGCTCTTTCGCACCGACAGCAGCGGGCGCACCGTGCAGATTCTCGGCTCAAAATCCCCGGAAGAGGGCAGTGGCACCCGAACGGGCGAACGGGAACTTTTCAATCCAGGCTCGTTGCAAATCGCGGGTGATGGTTCGATGTGGGTCGTCGATTTCGGAAACCACCGTGGGGTGGTCATCGAGAAGAATGGAAATGTTCGTCATTTCGGAAGTGGCAGTTACCTTCCAGCCGCCGAATCAGAGCCGAAACCTGAATCAGAGCAGGGGGGAGAGAGTTAATGGAGCCTGAATACGAGGGTTCGGAAGGACCCGGGTGGTGGATATTGGGAGTGTTGGCTGTTTCCCTGATTGTGGGATTGATCATGCTGTTGATGGTCGGATGCCAGCCAGAGGTTCCAATGATTCGGGGAGCTGAAGCTGTTCCTGTCCAAACAGAAAAACCACCCTTCTCATCGATGCCCATGATTCAGGCGGATCAGTTATCCATGGTGACCGCTGATGGAACCTACCGGGTGATTCTCGATTTCCCCGAATCACCTCCGGAGAATCGAGAGTTCCAGGTCAGTGGTACCGTCTTTGATTCCAGTGGGCCCGTCGCCGACGAAGTGAAGGTGGTCTTCGACGCCGGAATGCCTCACCACGGCCACGGTCTCGCATTGGAAGTGGAGACGACCCGCAATTCTGACGGAGAATTTGTGACTCCCGGTGTGCGTTTTCACATGAAAGGGCGCTGGTTGTTGACCGTTGATATTCAGGAAGGCCCCCATCTCGAACGTGCCAGAGCATGGGTGAGAGTTTACTGAAATGTATGGATTACTTCTTCTTGCGACAGTCGTGATTCAGGTGGAGGACCCGCTGTTGCCACAAAGCTGGCGGGAGCAGATCCTCGATTTGGCTCGTGAAGAGGTGATCGTCAATGCTCCGAAAGATTTCACACCCCTGCAAAAATTGGGAGAAGAGATCTTCTTTGCTGAAGATTTCAGTGGTGATGGAGCGACTTCTTGCGCGACCTGCCATGATCCGGGCCAGGCATTTCAGGATGGTTTGTCACACCCGCGCGGTGTGCAAAAGATTCATCGTGATACCCCCGGTCTCTGGGGGGTGGATCAGCAGCGCTGGTTTGGCTGGGACGGCCGTTGGGATTCATTGTGGTCACAGGCCCTGGAGCCGATTGAGACCCCCGAGGAATTGGACAGTGACCGACTGATTCTCTTGAGATGGATCGACCAGAATCCTGATCGACGGCGGATGTTTGAAGCGTCTTTTGGAGATTTTCCTCGCCTCGACGGTCTCCCTGAAAGGGCTCGAGAAAATTCCAAATGGACTGCGGGTTATCAACAACTTCCAGAAGAGCGACGTTTGCGACTCAATCGGGCCTTTTCCGATTTGGGGCGTGCGATCGCCGCTTATGAAAAGACGCTGCAGGCTCCGAAGACAGACTTCGATCGTTATTTGCAGGCCCTCGCAGATGAGAATCCCCAAGAGGCCAGAAAATATCCTGCGGAAGCGCGCCACGGCCTGGCCATTTTCGTGGATCGGGGGCGTTGCGTCTTTTGTCACAATGGACCGGCATTTTCAGATGGAGAGTTTCATGATACCGGTTTGATTTCTTCTGGATCCTCCTCCAGGGATTCCGGGAGGTATGGCGGCATCCTCGATTTGAAACGAAACCCCTTTAATCTGCTGGGCGGGTTTTCCGACGAGAAGACCGGAGCGGCCGCTGATCGAACGCGCAGGCTTCGACGTGACTCGAAAATGTGGGGAGCTTTTCGCACTCCCGGGTTGAGAGGAGTCTCCAGAACATCACCCTATTTTCATGACGGAAGCCGGGAGGACCTGTCCTCGGTAATCCGGTTTTATTCGCGCCGCGAAAATGCCCGTCCGGTCCATCAGGGAGCGGGTCATCATGGTGAGCGACTGGTTGAACCCCTGAATCTGACACCCGACGAGGAAGCCATGCTGGTGGAGTTTCTCAAGACCCTTTGATTCAGCCCGCCTCAGTGAGAGGTGTGGGCCTCTCAAAATCTGGTCTTGTGAGTTCAGAGCACACTACTTGGGATGGGGTTTCTGAGGTATACTTGGAGTAATCCGAATCGAATTTACCAGCCCGCAAAGCATTCGGTAAAGGCCTGACTCACAGGAATCAAGTTTGGTTTGAAACTGTGGAATAGCCCGCAATCTGGAACGGTACCCCTGATATGCAGGATCTGAATCACCCCTTCAAGAAGCCCGTATCTGCTCCTCGCACTTACTTGTTGCTGAGGCCTGCGGTGGTTTTCTTTGCTTTCATGATTTTGCTGGGGGTTTTCACCGGGGATTCACTGCAGCTTGCTGAACTCTTCGGTCACGAGGAGGATCCGAAAGCGCGCAATGTCCCACCTCCGTATAATGGTCCGGGTTATCGCCAAGGGGCTGGAGGGCCACAAACATTTGGACCCGTGGGGGGGATTGGAGATGGAGTTCAACTCCTGTCCTGGGTCACCCTTCCGGAAATGCAGCCGGGAATTGCCAATGGCAATGACTGCTGGGGGTACACCTCACCTTCAGGGCGTGAGTACGCGTTGATGGCCCATTCTTCTGGAACCACCGTGATTGAGGTGACCAATCCGGGCAATCCCCAGATTCTGACAACGATATCGGGGCCCAACAGTCTTTGGCGCGATGTCAAAAGTTACGACAACTACGCCTACTCAGTGAGTGAGGGCGGTGGTGGAATCCAGATCATCGATTTGACGGCAGTTGATAATGGGGTCGTTACCCTTGCCGGGTCCATCAATGATGTGGGCTCTGCAGCTACCCATAATGTCGCAATCGACGAAGTCAGCGGTTTTCTCTATCGCTGTGGCGGGGGTGGAGCGGGCCTGAGGATCTACTCGCTGGCAAACCCAGCCCTTCCCACCTTTGTCGGTAGTTGGAATGAACGCTATGTCCACGACGTCCACGTGAAAACGATACCCCACCCGGTGACTCAGGAATTGCGTCAGATCGCGTTTTCCTGCTCAGGGAACAACCCTTCGCGGCTGGACATCGTCGATGTCACCGACAAGGTGAACCCGGTCGTGCTTTCCTCTACACCCTATCCCGGATCCGCCTATTCCCATCAGGGGTGGTTGTCGACGGACAATCAGCACTTCTATCTGGGGGATGAGTTGGATGAAAACGGGGCTCAGGAGACGGAAACCTTTGTCTTTGATGTCAGTGATTGGTCCACTCCGAGTGTGGTAGCGGTTTACAGCAGTGGAAACTCGTCGACCAACCACAATATGTACACTTTGGGAAATCGCATTTTTCAGGCCAACTATCGTTCCGGCTTGAGGATCCTCGACGATTCTGATCCGTTGAACATTACCGAGGTTGCCTTCTTTGACACGATTCCCGAGGACGACAACGATGGATTCAGTGGTCTCTGGAGTTGCTATCCGTACTTTCCCAGTGGGATTGTCATCGGCAGTGACTTTCAAAAGGGGCTCTTTGTCTGGAGTGTCCAGCAGGCTCCTTTCAGTTTTGCCTACCCCCAGGGAATTCCGAATCTGATCAGCCCTGCCGGAGCCACTCTGGCTGTGGAAATCGTCGTCGATCCCTCCTTCGCCATCGATCCGGATTCGCCGACGCTGTGGGTTTCCACAGGAACCGGTTATTCACCGATACTCTTGCAGCTGGCACCCAGTGGGTTTTACGAAGCGGAATTCCCGGTTCTTCCCTGTGGCAGTGAAGTTCAGTGGTATGTCTCAGCACAGACTTTGACCGGGGAGAGCCAGTTGGATCCCCCCGCTGCTCCAGCAGGGTTCTACTCAGGAACTGTCGGAGATGGACTGGCCGTCCTGGTCGATGACAAGATGGAATTCGACAGTGGTTGGACGGTGGGGACTCCCTCTGATACAGCAACGACGGGAGTGTGGGAATTGGGTGATCCGAATGGAACCGGCGCCCAGCCTGAGGACGACCAGACACCGGGTACGGGGGTTTTCTGCTGGTTTACTGGCCAGACTCCTCCCGGAGGCGGTCTCGGAGACAACGACATCGATGGTGGTGCGACCTCTCTCACTTCACCCATCTACGATCTTTCGACCAGCGTTGATCCTTTGCTCAGTTTTTATCAGTGGTATTCGAACGATACGGGAGCAAGCCCGGGTGCAGACATTTTTCGAGTCGAAATCAGCTCGGACGGTGGCATTAACTGGTCTCTGCTTGAGGAAACGGGTCCTGCGGGACCTGGCACCGGAGGAGGCTGGGTGTTGCGGGAGTTCACTCTCTCAGGTCTGATTCCCCTGACATCTCAGGTACGCCTGAGGTTTATTGCCAGTGATCAGGGATCGGCTTCTGTGGTCGAGGCAGCCATCGATGATTTGCAGATTTCCGATATCCAGTGCACCGATTGCAACGGCAACGGGATCAATGATGCGGTGGATATTTCCAGCGGTCTGAGTGCCGATGCCAACGGTGATGGGATTCCGGATGAGTGTCAGTGCACTCCCTTTGTCAGAGGTGAGATCAACGTCGACGGCAGTGTCGATCTGTCCGATGCGATTGCCCTGTTGTTGCACCTGTTTGATGGAGGGCCTGCGCCGGACCCTGTCGATCGTGGGGACGTCAACAGTAGTGGCGGGATCGATCTCTCTGACGTGGTCTATCTGGTGGAATACCTGTTCCAGGGTGGAGCTGCTCCCGGTTTCCCGTTCCCCGATCCGGACTGTAACTGAATCTATTCCAGATGTAGATCGTCGAGCCCGAAGCGGATATCAAAGGGTGCGCTGCCGTCGGTGCTGAATTCCCAATCGAGCATACCCAGAGACTGAAGATCCAGATTCGGCTCCTCGATCAGGAAATCTTGCAGCGGAATGACCACGTCGATAAAGCGCTGCTGTTTGAGCGGAATGGTACCCGCTCCAGATGTGGCTTCGGGGTGAAATCCGTTCTCTGGCAGATAATCCCTGAGATTGAGACTGGCCGCCCTCAAATCCGTATCGGAGAGGGTGATGGAGGCCTCAAAGAACCAACCCATATTGTCGAGGCCCCCATGAACGTCATGGTTTTTGATCCTGAAGCGCAGGTTTTTTCTATTTCCCGCGATGAGGGGGTCGATGACAAATCCCAACGGCATATTGATGGAAGCCGTTCCCTGAGCAGGGAGGATGCAGATCAGATTGGTGATTTCCGGGAAGGGTTGAGGCAAGGGAAAAGGCCAGTCGTAGCACGGACCTGACTGGAACATGATCATGTTGGTGGCGCTGATCTCATACTGTCTGTCATTGATCGGGAACTGATCAAAGTTGTCGAGGGGGAGTGTTCCCGACAGGTTCCTTTTGCTGACGACACTCTCCAGGTTTTGAACTTCATCGGATCCTCCGTAGAGCATCCCCTCGAGACTCAAATCGTCATAGGCATGACGTTTGAGAAAGGCCAACAGCCATTTTCTGGAAAGATCTCGCTGCAGGGGACGATCGATGTAGGGGCATGAATCCACGTCTGGTGAAACGGGAACCCAGTCGCAGCTTCCGCAACCGAGACTGGAGGAATCGCTACTGAATCCGTGACAGCCTCCGAGGATGCATATGGAAGTTGCGGAGGCTGAAAAGCGTTCCAGCAATCGCTCAGCATAGGGGTAAATCACGTCGGTATCCTGCTCAGCGGTCACACTGACGATGGGAATATTGGGTAACCGGTGCCAGCGGTTGGTATTGCCGATCCACGAATCCTGCTTGGCATCGGTCGGCTGCAGGAGCAACAAGCCGCGGATATCTGAATCAGTTTCTGCGGCAGTGACGGCTGCGGATGCTCCGCGTGAATGCCCACCAAAGAAGAATCTCTGATGGTCGACAATCCCCTCCAGAGGAGATCCGGGGAGAAACGAAGTCTCTTCGATCACTTCACGGGTCCTTTGAATCAGGACAGCTGCGTCGTCGTGCCCTCCCCAGCAATACCAGTCTGGGTAGAGATCGAAAGAGAAGGAATTGCCCACGGAGACGCAAATAATCCCGTGTGTGGTCAGGAATCCGAGGATCCCGTCGTAGTCTTCCCAGGAGAACCCTGTTCCATGGTGAAAGATCATGACCGGAGCCGGTTCTGTCAGTCCGTTGGGAATCAGGATTCTCAGTGGTTTCAGTTCTGTGATCTCAGCCGCAGGAGGAGGGCTCGAGTTGCAGTTCCAAAGCGGATAGGGAGGAGGCCACGGGAGCGGATGGGTGTGATCAAAAAAGGTCTCAAAGACACTGACCATGTGTGGCCCCGGCAAATTCAGATTCGGTGGGGGAGTGATGACTGACTCGACTTCATCAAAAGCGGCCAATCTGCATTTGAAGAGGACGAGCTCTCCAAAGAGATCACGGGCAAAGATCTTGAACGTGTGCATTCCCGGAGGGACAAGGGTTCCTGTGACCTCTCCGGTGGCGGGAATCAATGACAGGTTTCCGGGCAGAGATTCACCCGGAAGTAACCCATACAGTTCAAAGGGCACCTTTTCCTGGATCAGTCCGGTTCCATTTCCTATCTGCCAGTGAACTTCCGGGATCCGATCCCCGGGAAATTTGGCGTAATAGGGGAGGCCAGACCTGAAGGTGGGCATCGTCCATTGCCGCTCCTCTGTGATTTCACCGATGGAACAGGGAGGAGACTGGCAGTCCAGAACAGCGGCAGGGTCAATTAGGCCGCAATCGGGGTAGGGGGCTGGAAGTGTGCTCGGTGATCCAGTGAAGATCAGACCGAGAAGGGCAATGGCATCATCCAGAAGAAGCTGCTGATCTCCGTTGATATCGGCTGCAACAGTACAGGGAAGCCCACTGCCAGATCCGAAGAGTTCTTCCAGAAGCAAAACAGGGTCACTGAGATCGTGATTCAGATCCCCGTTGATATCTCCACGGACAAAACCCGGGACGGTTGAAGACGGGGTTTGGGCAGGGATGGAGTCACCGGTCAGGAAAAGCAGGATCACTGCGATTCCTGAGAACCAGCCTCGTATTGGGCCATTCACGATGGACCTGCCTTTCATGACTCATTCGCCCTTCAGATCAATCATAACCTTGTCTCATGATTTAACACCAGTGCAGGTATTCCCGGCATTTATTGCCGTTTGTATTTGGGTTTTAAAGCGAAAGCGGACACTGAAGTCACCTTAAATGCCCTTAATGGGACAATGTGACATGTTTCGGGAATTGCATGGATTAACAATCACGGTTGAGTTATCTCATTGTATTGTTAGTATTGCGTGTTCAGGAAGCCGAAATTGTAATCGCTTGTAATGCCTATCAGTTACAGCGTCTCGGTGGATTGAAACGCATTGGCACCTCGGAATTTCGGATTGTGTCTCCGGAATTCTCGATTTTTTGCCCCTGAGACAAGGGGCCATGGCTTCAGCGAGCCATTGGGAGGAGACACCATGTCAGATCTTCGCAAGAAGTCTGCAGGTCGAGCCTTACATGGGCGCAAGATGCTGTTCAGCATCCTCGCTCTCTCTACGGTTTTGACTGCACTGCTGTCCAGCAGTTCCTTGAGCGCACAGTCCGGCCCCGTTCCGCCGGCAGCACCGACCAATCTGGTCTGCACTGTGGAAGTCGCTCATGTCAATCTGGAATGGACCAACACTGGCCAGTACGACCAGGTCATTCTGCGTCGTAATGGCGTCATGCTGGTGATCCTGGAAGGAACTGCGACCAGTTATGTGGATATGGACGTACCGGCGAATTTTCACCTGTACTCAGTTCACGGACTGACCACGGGTTCTGCCGGTCAGGCTGAAGGGGAGGGTGTCGATTGCACCGTCTTCCTGATTCCTCCTCCGTTGGAGCCGGAACTGGAAGTTCCCGCCGCACTCAACTTCCTTCCCGTGCCGCTTCCGGACAACCTGTTCGATTTCATTGCCGATCCGGACATGGCCATCGCTCTCGGAAAAGCGTTGTTCTGGGACATGCAGGCTGGATCTGATGAAGAAGTGGCTTGTGCGACTTGTCACTACCATGCCGGTTCCGACAATCGCCGCACTCACCAGCTCTACAATGGTCATAACGAAGTTTTCGATGTCGCTCCTGCGAACCATGGTCTTTCTGCGGAAGATTTTCCCTTCCACAAGCTGACCGATCCGAATGACCACACCTCTGCAGTGATCTCCAGCAAGGATGACGTTGCCGGGTCTTCCGGAATTCTGCACTCCAACTTCAATGGACTCATCGAAACAGTCGATGGAACCCTGACCGAAGATCTGACGGTGCTGATCAATAATGACAGCATTAAGGTCAATGCTGATGGCACTCTGGTCCAGATGCGTAACACCACAAACCGTAACGCGCCGACCGTGATTAACTCCATCTACTTCCTGGAGACCTTCTGGGATGGAAGAGCTTCATTCTGGTTCAACGGACGTGACAACTGGGGCCCCCGCAATCCGGATGCCTTTGTTTACAAGGTCCAGCCGGGTGGAGAAGTCACTCAGGAACAGATCCTTCTGGACAAGGCTTCTCTGGCCTCTCAGGCTGCTGCGCCTGTGACCAGTGGTGATGAAATGTCTGCTCATGGCCGGGATCTTCTACGTACCGGTCAGAAGTTGCTCAGCAGGCAGCCTCTTGCCACTCAGGAAGTTCATCCCAACGACGGCGTTCTGGGCCCGATGCGTGACGGAACTGACGGCAAGGGTCTCGATATGACCTATCAGGAGATGATCCAGTCCGCTTTCGTCATGTCCTGGTGGAACAGTGACCGTCTCTTTGGTGCCGACCTGCAGCCTCTGCTGGACCCGGTGACCGGCGCTCCGCTGACTGGTGCTCCCAGCAATCTGGAGCAGTTCACCATGATGGAAGCCAATTTCTCCCTCTTCTGGGGACTGGCCATCATGATGTATGAGTCGACTCTCATTTCAGACGACTCTCCCTACGATCGTTGGTGGAGAGCCAACCGCAACCCTGCCGATCCGACCGGCGACATCAATGCCCTCACAGCTCAAGAGCATGAGGGGATGACCGTTCTCTCCAATGCGACCTGCATGTTCTGTCACACCACTTCCCTGTGGTCGAGTGCCGGAACCAGCAAGATCTTGACAGTGCTCGAGCCCGAAGCCTCTGAGATTGAGGCTCTTCTCGAGCGTATGCCGATGCGTGACATGCAGCTTTCCGTTTACGACGGTGGCTTCTACAACCTCGGTGTGACTCCGACGATTGAGGATATTGGCCGCGGTGGTATCGATCCCTTCGGTCACAGTTTCTCCATCGTCAAAACTTTCCAGGAGAAAGCCAATATCGGTGTTGCTGACCAGGATGGGGATGGAATCCCCAACCAGGCGGACCCGGACTTTGTTTTCCACGACTTCCAGCCGTTTGCGGATCACGTTCTCGTGGTGACGCCTCCTCCGGCTCCGTGGGAAGACACCAACATGGACGGAATGTTCAAGACTCCGACCTTACGAAATGTCGAGTTGACTGGTCCCTACTTCCACAATGGCGGAGCTTCCACCCTTGAGCAGGTCGTGACCTTCTACGCCCGCGGTGGTAACTTCCCCGAGATCAACCTGGACACCCTTGCTCCGGAAATGATCCCGACGCCGTTCCTTTCCGTGGACGAGCAGCGCAAAAAAGCGATGGTCGCTTTCCTTGAGTCGCTGACCGATGACCGTGTTCGCTGGGAGCAGGCTCCCTTCGATCATCCTGAACTGCGGATTTCCGAAGGCGCCATCTTCAGTCCCATTAACGGAGATGTCCTTCATGGCAACGACAACATCGCCATCGATCGCTTCAAGACGATTCCGGCGGTCGGTGCTGAAGGACGTGCAGTGGAGACGGACAGCGAAGGCCGCCCTCTCGATCCGCTGGTCAAGTTCCTTCAGCCGACACGGGTCAAGGACCTCTCCTGTGTGACCGATGTCAATTCGGTCAGCCTCTCCTGGTTGCCCCAGGAGTTCCCGTTTGACGCGGCGACCAGCATCAAGGTCCTGCGCAACAACCAGGAGATTGGATTGCTTCCCCGCGAGGCCAGCTCTTTTGTGGACCCGAACGTTCCACCCGGAGAGCACATTTACACAGTCCGTGGTGAAGATGCCCATGAGGGCCTGAATGCTGAGTGCTCGGCAATCTTCCCGCCACCCGCTCCGCTCAATCTTTCTGTCAACGTCAATAACAATCAGGTGAGTCTTCAGTGGACCAACCCCTGGCCTTACCACTCCTTCGACATTTACCGCAACGGAATCAAGGTTGCGGATGCTCTCTCCGGTGTTTCCGAGGTCTTCGTTGATTCCAACGTTCCTGCGGGAGTTCACCAGTATGAGATCGTCGGAAGAATCCTTTCCCTTCACACGGGTATCCTGATCTTCAGCGATCCAACCCCGATCTCAGCAGAGCGTCATCCACTGGCTCCCGAGATTCTTGGCTGCTCCCAGCCTTCTCAGGCACAGAACCAGTTGACCTGGATCAACACCGAGGAGTTTGAATCCCTGACCCTTTCCAGAAATGGTGAGGTGATCGCAGAGTTGGCAGGAGATGCCACCTCTTACACCGATCTTGATTCGCTTCCGGGTGATTCCGAGTACGGCATTGAGGCTTCTGTGCAGGGTTTGACTTCTCCGACTTCCACTTGCCTTGTGCAGCGTGCTCCGCTTCCGGTGACTTCACTGAGTTGCAGCAATAATGGCGGAATCGGAATTCTCAGCTGGGTCAATCCGGAGCCTTGGCAGCAGGCCGAGATCCACAGAGATGGCCAGTTGATTGCCATTCTCACCGGCAGTGAGAATACCTATCAGGACGACTTCCTTGGAAATGCCGGCTCCGGTCTGCATCAGTACGTGATCAGGACCTTCTTCGATGGTCAGACCCAGGGGGAATCCTCCTGCAGTCTGCTCGTTGAGCCAGATCCGGTGGTGATGTTCCAGTGCGAGCCGATCTCCGGTGGAATGCTCCTCTCCTGGACCAATACCGACACCTACACCGCGATCGAAATCATGCGTGGCAGCGAGTTGATCATTACCCTCGGTGGTGGATCCAACTCGTACTTCGATGATCAGGCGGGTGGGGGTGTCGTCAGCTACACCATTACCGCAATCCGTGAGGGAGTCCCCTCAGATTCGGTTGGCTGTACCGCAGTGGTCCCCGCTGCTCCGATCTCTGATCTGGGCTGCTCTCCGGAGGCTGCTGGCAACCAGTTGTCCTGGACCAATGGTGGGGCATACGACGAGATTGCCGTGATTCGTGACGGCTCACTCGTTGCCACCATTGCCGGAACAGAAGTCGGTTACCTCGATACCACCGCTACCGGTGGAACCTCGCTCTACCAGCTTCAGCCGCAATTCGCGGGTGCACCTTCCGACGCTTCCAACATGTGCTCCACTTCCAGAGCTCCGCAAGCCATCAGTGGCCTGCAGGCGGTGGTTGTCGAAAACTGTCAGGGAGATGTTCAGCTTTCATGGACCAATGGTGAGGCGTATGACTCGATTCGCGTTGAGCGTAATGGAATCGCACTGGTCACCCTTCCGGGCGACCTGACTTCGACTTCCATTGAGGTGATCGGAAATGGAATCCACCAGATCACTCTGGTTCCCAGCATCGACTTCATCGATGGTCAGGCTACGGGTGTCACCGCTGACACTTCAGTAGACCCTCTGGTACTCCCGACCGATTTTGCCGGTTCCGTGGATCCGGATACCTGTCAGGCCAGTTTGACCTGGACCAATCAGGGCACCTACTCCGGTTTGAGACTGGTCTCCAATGGTCAGGTACTCGCAGAGATCGCCGGTGCTGCGACTTCCGCCGTCATCACCTTGCCCAGCTCCGGAGTTCACTCTCTTGGACTCGTGGCAGTGGGTGAATGCGGGGAAGCCAGTATGGTTCCGCAGCTGCTGGAGTTGGATTGCTCGCAGCGATTCCTCAGAGGTGACCACAACGGTGACGGAGCCGTCGATATCTCCGACGCCATGTCCCTCTTGAGTGCTCTCTTTGCCAACGGCGCTACGAACTGTGAAGACGCTGCCGATTCCAACGACGACGGGGCGATCGACGTCTCGGATGCGGTCAGGACTCTGCAGTACCTCTTCGGTGGTGGCACGATTCCGGCACCGATCGATTCCTGCGGTTCGGATCAGACCGATGACGGACTGGGTTGTGTTCAGGGATCCAGCTGCCCCTAGGGGTAGTGGAGGATTTTGGGCTCCCTCGGGATCGAGGGGGCCCAAAATCCGGTTAGGCAAGTTTGTCATGTTTGACAGATGTTAAGATGTTGAAAAGTACTGTTTTGCCGAAATGTCTAAAAAATGGCAACTAACGATGCTTGAACGGTTCAGAATTGTGAATAACATAAGGTCACGCTTGTTAGTCCTTTTGATAGGTTAAAAGCGTTCAGATCTCGCAAAAGGGGTCTGTTTCCTTATGAAAAGACAAAGGGCAAAAGTCTGCCCAGGTGGTGTGTCATGTATTTTTTGAATAAACAATGTAAATACAAAGAGGCTGTGATGGATAGGAGTTGTGCCTTGAAGACTCCATACAATCTCGTGAAATTCGTCCTCCTGGTGTTGTTTACTTTCACCTTCTCGCTGAGCGCTCATGCTCAGTTGGGAGTGGGAGATGCGACGATGGGAGTTACCGGTGCTGCCGTGAGTGGTGAGATCGAGTTCATGTCTGTCGATGACATGAGTGATCCCTTCTCCAGTGGCATCATGATCGTTGCGGGTCAGGCCTGGATTATTCCGAAGAACCTGATCGTCGGTCTTCCGGCCAACTATCTCACACTGCAGCAGATCTTCACCGAAGCGCCTCCGGAGGCTCTCGCCATGGGCGAGTCCGGACTGGTTCGCGGTGATGCTTCGCTCCGCGGCCGTGGTGGTGCAACCGCTCACATTTTGGGTAACCAGATGCCGGACGGACGCAACATTGCCGGTGACGTCTTCATTCAGAAGGATGTCGACACCGTTCAGGGAACCGTCACCTACATCGACTACGACCACGGATACTTCCGAATCAACGGAACCGAGGGAGCCGATCAGGGTGGAGTCATGATCCGACTCAATGACCCTGAGGGCGGACAGACCATCCAGAATGGCCCCGGTTGCAGTGTTGGACCCAATTGCAGTCCTGACGTTCGATTCATGAACGACCCGGAAAGCTACACTGCCAACTACATCACCGGATTTCCTATGTGCATTCCCAGTACCGTGACCGGTGGCAACAGAACCTCCGGTGCGGACGCCAATGGTGAAGGTGACGCCTTCTGCCCACACTGGAACCGTGGTGGTGTTCAACAGGCTGGTGGAACGGTTGTTCCGGATTCACGCTACTTTGCTCCTCTCCTCGTGGGGGACAGTATCGGTGCCGAGGGCAACAAGGAGGTCATCGATGGAGTTCGTTTCTTCTCCTGTCACTCCCTGACGATCAACACGGCTCTCCTGACCCGTAACACTCCAGACCAGCCTTCCTACATTCTCGCCGACGAGGCGGAATGGGATGCACCCGGATTCGCCAATGAAAGAGCCAAGGCACTCTTCATCGGTTTCTCCACTCTGGTTGATGCACAGGTCAACATTTTTGGTCTTTACGTGGATCCTGCGACCGGTGAACAGCACGAGAGAATCGTCGCCAGTACTGTGAACAACCCCTTGACCATCAAACATGGAATCGGAGTCGGTAACTCCGGGGGAACCATTTTCAAGGTCACCTACGACGTGGACTTCCTGAAAGGGGCTCCCGTCGGACCGAAGATGTCACCCTGCACGCAGTTGCGAATCTCTGGCTATGACGTCTGCCCGAATCTGGGCACCATGGACGAAGAGTTCTCCATGCTTTCACCCATTGCCCAGGAAGCCATCTTCGTCTCAACCCATGAGGAAGAGTTGCTGCCCGGAATCCACCCCTTCAACATTCAGGGTGAGCCGGCCAACAGTGAACGCTACCTGACGGGTGTCGGATACGGCCACCCGGAATTCGGTGAGGTGGACATGAACCGCCTTTGGTGGCCGATGGTCTTTGCAGGGGCCCCCTGGAACCTTGACCGTCGCCTGCATCCCGCCGGTTGTGCGGATATCAATGGTGACGAAGTGGTCGATTGTGAAGATATGACCGCCGTGCCCATGGGTGATCTTCGCCTCGATCCCTTCCCGTTCTCTGGTCTGAACCCCATTAATGGAGTTCAGGGTGGTTTGAACATCGACCTTGTTGAGCCTCCGCTGGAGGATCCGATTCAAGGTGAGGTTTGTGGCAACGGTATCGACGATGAGGGTGACTTCCTGATCGACTGTGACGACCCTGAGTGCGCTCTGACCAACCTGTGTGTTCTTCTTGAGCAGGCGGGTGGCGAAATCGGAGAAGCAGGATTCTGCGGCAACTTCCTCGACGACGACGGCGATGGACTTGCTGACTGCGCCGATCCCGAGTGTGCCTTCACCATCGACTGTGCCGGAATCGGTGCAAATCTGGGACTTCAGTTTGTCCCGGGCAACATGGAGATCGCTTTCGGATACTGGCCCTTCACCATGGAGAACACTGACGGAGATCCGCTCACCGGAATAAATGGTGCCGAGAATATGACCACCCGCATCTTGTGGGACAACCTCGCCCTGATGCCGTCTGGGCCTCACTCACCGATGGATATCCCGGATCTGGCGACCGCTTGCCAGAATCTGAATGGTGCGCCCCAGCCGGCGCTTCCCGGTGCTCTCGGAATCGATGTTTTGATGGACCAGCCTTTGACAGTGGCCCTGAGCAGCATCGTGACTGACCCCGATCAAGACAACATGACGGTGACCTTCGGCCCTGGATCGGCTGGAGGAACCCTGACGCAGGCCAATGGCAACTATGTCTATGTCCCTGCTGCAGGATTTACCGGACAAGAACTTTTCTCTTTTACTGCAACTGATCCTCACGGTGGTGTGACCTCCGGAACGCTCAGATTTGATGTTTCGCAGCCGTAGGTCAAAAGAACACCACAAAAGATTCAGGAGTGTGAACGCCATGTTCAACAACAATGAGAAAGCAATGAAGAGAGTACTGGCAGCAAGCCTGCTGCTCTTCATGGGATTGATCCTCGGGGCACCCAGTGTCCAGGGTCAGATCGCCAATATCTCCGACCCGACCTCGCAGGGCGTGGTGATTCTCGGAGAGATTGAGCACATTTTCGTCGACGACATGGATGACATGTGGTCTGCAGGGTGGATCGTTGCCGATGGTACGGCAGTACGGATTCCCAGTGGATTGCTGATCGACCTGCCGATGAACCGACTCAGTCTCAGAGACATCATGGCAGGAGCTTCACCAGAGTGTGTGGCTCTTGGAGAGTCTGGAATGGCCAGCTCCGACGAGTGCCTTCGCAACAAGGGACTTCAGGGTGGTGGTGCGCAGATTCTGGCCAACCGTCAAGCAGACGGACAGGTCATCGCCGGAGACGTGTTCCTTAACAAGTCGATGACCGGAAACGTGGCCGGTGGAATCGTGCCTCCCACTGTGGGCGGATATGTCTCCTTTATCGATTACGATCAGGGATACTTCGTCGTCAACGGTGTGATGGGTGAGCGTCCTGTTGCGGATGGTGGTACCGATCGCAAAGGCGTGATTTGCCGAATCAACGACCCGGACACTGTACAGACGATTCAGCATGGCCTCGGTTGTATTGACGGTATGCCGAACTGCAGTGCGGATCCCCGATTCACCATCGATCCCGGAAGCTACAGTTTCGCATTCTCCACCGGAGTTCCCAGCTGCATTCCCAGTACCAACAACTCTATGGGTAACAGGGATGACGATGAGGGCGCAAACATTGTGACCGGTGAGGGTGACGAGTTCTGCCCAATGTGGAACCGTGCATTTACCGGTTCTCTGAACAGAACTGTGCCTGATTCCCGTCGCTTTGTTCCCATGGTTTTGGGAGATCCAATCAGCCTTGAGGGTAACTTTGAGGTTGTTGATGGAGTGCGCTTCTTCTCTGCCTATGCCGCGGTGGTTCAGCTTGGCCTCAAGACCAAGCGTCAGAACAACCAGCCGGACTTCATGACCTGGGACGAAGTGGAGTGCGATATTCCTCCCTTCGACAATGCCAGGATCAAGTCTCTTGCGATCGCCTTCACCTCCATCGATGACATTCACATTGATGCTTTCCGTCTTCACATCGATCCGGAAACCGGTGAGGGAATCGAGTACATCTGGGGAACCTCTCTTGGAAACTTGGGTGCACGTTTCAACGGAATCGCACCCAACGCCGGTCATATCACCAAGTTTGGCTATGACGTGGATTTCCTTTTGGGTGCCCCTTCCGCACATGGACCCTGCCTGAACCTGATCAACGGTGGACACAATGTTTGTCCGCAGGGTGGAACCATGGAAGAGGAAGTGGCCCTGATGGCTCCCGCCGCTCGCGAAGTCATCGGTCGTACACACCACAGCTATACCCTCAATCCTGGAGTCTTCCCGAGGGATATCCTTGGAAACCCGGCTCAGCACGGTGAATACGTCGCCGGTGCAGGCCTTGGACACCCGGAATTCGTTGAGGTGAACCTGAACAGAAACTGGTTCCCCTTCATCTTCGAGGGGATTCCGTGGAACCTTGATCGTCGTCTCGGCCCTGGTGGTTGTGATGAGGCGATCGGTTGTGAAAATGCTGATCAGCTTCCTCTGGGTAGCTTGCCTCTCGACCCGTTCCCGTCTGCAGGAGATGCCGACTGGGTGACCCATTCCATTGGAAACGGAATTCCTCCGTTTGCCGCCGAGAGACTGACCGCATACCACCCCTTCAATGAGGGTGATTTTGTTCCGTTCTATCCGCCCGCACCCGGCCCAGCAGCGAGTCTTCCTGTGGGTGTTTCCGATGGACTGACCGGAGAGCACTGCGATATTACCAACAATATGCCGGCAGCCGCTGACGATACCTTCGCTGCAACCGAGGATTCTCCAGCACTGATTTCAAACAACCTGTTGCTGTCCAACGACAGTGATCCTGATCTGGATGTTCTTTCCGTCTTCCATTACGAAGGCACCAGCCTTGAAGGCGGATCGGTGACTCCTTCCGGAAATGGTGTGATCTACCAGGGTGCAGCAGATTTCCATGGAACCGATGAGTTCCACTACAGTATTAGTGACGGCCACGGGGGAATCTCCCGCGGCAAGATCTCTCTCGTTGTGGCTTCGCAAAATGACGCTCCGGTGGCTCGGGACGATTTCCTGACCACGGATGCCACGCAGGCCTTCAGCTTCACTTCTGATCTCATGCTCGGTAACGATTCCGACGTCGACGGTGACGCCATAACTTTGCAGGCGATCAACATGATCGACGCAACGGCCTCCACCGGTTCGGTTCAGTCGACCGGCGCCGACAGCTGGACCTTCACACCTGCGGGTATTGGTCCGAGCACCTGGGAATACGTGATCGTTGATCCTTCAGGCTTGGCTGCTTCCGCAATGGTGACTTTCCATGCGGGTAACAGTGCACCTGTGACTGCAGTTGACTCAGTTCAGACTGACGAAGACTTCGAGTTGATCATCGACGTTTTGGCCAATGATTCCGATCCTGATGGCGATGCTCTTTCGGTTTCCGCTTTCACGGCTCCCAACTTCGGTTCTGTGAGCCTGCTCCCGAGTGGTGCACTGCTTTACACTCCGGACCTGGACCAGAACGGTATCGACACCTTCTTCTACACCGCCACTGACGGAAAAGGTACTTTCACAGAGGAGCAGGTCCTTGTGACCGTTCTTGCGGTCAACGACGCCCCGCGTCTGGGTGCTGATCTTGCTGTGACCCTTGAAGACCAGGCAGTGGAAGTCAACGTTCTTGCCAATGATTACGATCCTGAGGGCGACGACATGACCGTGTCCCTGCCGATCGTGAATGCCTTCAACGGTGCAGTCTCCCTGCTCCCCGGAGGTGTGATTCGATTCGTGCCATTCCCGGACATGTCCGTGGGTGTTGCCGACAACTTCATGTACATCGTGACCGATTCTCAGGGTGCAGTTTCCACCGCCATGGTTTCGATTGAAGTCACGCCAGTGAACGACGCTCCTGTCGCCAACCCGGACACGGCTGTGACCCTTGAGGATATTCCGACGGTGGTCAACGTTTTGGCCAACGACGGTGACGTGGACAACGATCTGTTGAAAGTGGTGTCCGTTGAGGTTCCTGAGGGATTCCCGGCCACCATCAACTGGGCAACCAATGGTTCGATCACCATCGATCCTGACCCGAACTACCACAGCATCGTTCCTCAGGTCTTCAGCTATGTCCTCAGTGACGGTTTCCTGACCGACGTGGGTCAGGTCAGCCTACAGGTGATCTCTCTGAATGATGCTCCTGTGGCAGCGGATGACTTTGGTCACCAGGTGACAGAAGACGGTTCGGTTT
>JAPOLY010000048.1 GCA_029976805.1 bacterium | reverse complement strand
CTGCCCCCGGATCCACGACGACACCGGCTTCGATTTCAACGCCATTGTCGATGAAACACCCGGGACCCACATGGCAATCTTCTGAAAGGTTGGCACCATCCTCGACGACGGCATTTGGGCGGAAGCCTTGAAAGGCAGGGGCTGGCTACGGGTGCAACAGGCCAATCGTCAGTGCGAAGGCTTTACCCGGCTCGGGGTGGCGCCAGATGCCTTTGGCTTCATGGTTTTGAGGGAGGTCCTGATCGTTGGACAATAGCAGTACAGCGGCCTTGAGGTGAAGCTGGGTGTAACGGGCGTCTCCGACCCACGCCAGATCGCCTTCTCCTGCGTGTTCGGGTTCTGCAACCGCGGAAATTTCCACAGCAGAATCCCCTTCAAACTCGCCGCCCAGTTCTTGGACCAGATCAGAAATCTTCATTTTGGTGTGGCCTTTCGCGGAATTTGGGTGACACCCAGAAGATCGACACGGACCGTCGGTTCCTCTTCCACATTGGTCGTGAGAACGACCTTGCCATAAAAGCCCTTGTTCACTTTGGGAATCGGATCGACGGGCGTGGCAATGATTTTTACGGAACCATCCTTGAGGGATTCCTGTGAGAGACTCACCTCAAAGCCATCCACGGGTCGCAACCACTCCACCTGCATTTCCAAAACCTGCAGCGGTTTGCCATCGGCACGCCGGAGGATCAGGGTTTCAGGAGATGGAGAGACATCCCGGATCTGTTTCAGATTCCAGGAGTGGGGCTCATGAATCAGCGAGCCAAAGGCGCGTCCACGCACCGGAAGCTTGAAAGGCAAACCATTGCAAAGGCCGGTGACCAGGGTGCTGAAACGCCCTGCAGGCCAGGTGGACAGGGAGCGTACCTCGAGGGTGACCACTCCGGATTTGTCCGAGGGAATGATTTCAAACTCTATTCTTGGGTCTTCCGATTTCAGATCGCTCAGTACTGGTGTTTTTTTGGTGTCGGTGAAATCGATTCGGGTTTTTGATTCCGGCAAGGCGCTGACCGGGCTGGTGGTCAACACCGCTTCCATCGAAGACGTTTTGACTCCCGGATGAAAAAAAGCGTTGACGGGGAAGGACGCAAGAACCCTGCGATTGCCGTCGACGAGATCGATTCTCTTGGAGAAAACACCCCAGCCGCGTCCGAGTGTGAGCTGGAAACCGATCTCCTGAATTGCTCCTGCTTCGAGGGTCAATCGGGAAGACCCCTTCAATTTCATGCAGCCACAGGAGGGGCGGATCGTCAAGGTTTGCGGCTTGGCAGTGTTGTTCGTCACCGTGAAGGACAAATCCGGATACTTCCCGCCGTGGCCAACGGCACCCAGATCGAGACGGGCAGGTTGCAGGCTGAAACCGGACAGGGTCTCGCCTGTGATCACCGGCAGGCTTTCTGCCAGAAGAGATCCGCTGAAGGCAAAAAGAATGAGAAACCATGACAGTTTGCTGCTCTGGTTGCGGTGATTGTGTGGGGTGAACATTCACGGACTCCATTCCTGCCTGCGCATGATAACGGATTTTGTTCTCACCGTCGGTCTCTTCTGGCGGCCGTTCAAAGGGGACATTAGATTAAGCCTTCTCAGGAAAGGGAGCCGGTATGAATCAGGACGTCGAGCAGGTCTGGGGGATTCCCAGAAGTGTCATGGAGGCTGAAATTGGCGATTTTCAGGGATTTCTGCCCGCACAACTGCCTCTCTTTGAATCGTGCCGGAATCTGGAGCCTCTCGGCAGTTTCCGCGATCGTCCTCAAGCGGAGGAAGACGCCCAGTGGAAACAGTTGATCCCCTATGTCTGTATTCTGCACGAGAGCTCCATGCTGGTCCTTCAGCGTCTGAAGACGCAAGGGGAGAAACGTCTTCACGGAAAACGGTCCGTCGGCGTGGGGGGGCATGTCAATCCTGAGGCACCGGGGGAAACACCTCTTCTGTTTCGGGGCTTGCAAAGGGAATTGTCGGAAGAGATCGGCCTGATCCCGGATGAGGCCGAATGTCGATTTCTGGGCTGGATCAATGACGACGAAACCGCCGTGGGCCAGGTGCATTTGGGTTTGGCGGTCGTGGTTCAGGTCAAAGAACGCCCGGAAATCGCTGAAACTGATCGGATGACCGGGGACTGGATTCCTCTGGCCGACCTTGATCCCACAGATGATCGTTGGGAGAGCTGGTCCTCCATTCTGCTGAAGCCACTTCTGGCGGGTGAGGTTTCTGCCTGATTCCAGATCTCTGTCCAGTCGCGAGACGTCCGGTGCCGAGATTTCTCTCGTGGGAATCTTTCCGCTCCGATTGACGCTCAAGATATGCTTGCGTTAGAATCCGCTCACGGTGGTTCGGTCCGGCAGTGACCGCAGTCGCCTTTCTCGCGATTTTCCGCTACCCGGTGGTGTAATTGGCAACACAACTGGTTTTGGTCCAGTCATTCGAGGTTCGAGTCCTCGCCGGGTAGCCATTTCTATGCAGCAACCGACGGGATGGCCAGGCCATGGATCAATTCTCCGCCGTCATCCTTGCTGCGGGCCGCGGAACCCGCATGCGATCTTCCACTCCCAAAGTCCTGCACCCGATCCTCGGCATACCGATGCTGGATCATGTTTCGCGGCAGATTTGCGCCGCGGGATCGGACGACCTCACAGTGGTCGTGGGTCATGGAGCGGATCAGATCCGCAAACATCTGGAGGGGTCTGAAGTCCGTACTGCATTACAGGACCCCCAAAGAGGAACCGGGCATGCACTTCTGGAAGCCCTGGATCAGGCATCTCCACGTCACTCGACTCTCGTCGTGATTAATGGAGACCTGCCCGATCTCGATTCGGAAATGATCGGCAACCTTGTGGAGACGCACCGTCAGCAGGGACAACCGATGACGATCGTGACCGGAACGGTCGATGAACCGCGGGGCATGGGCCGGGTGATTTCTTCGCCTGAATCAGACTCAGCGGAGACCTGCGCGGTCAGCCGAATTGTGGAAGAGGCGGACCTCGATCCGGACTCTCCGGAAATTCATCGAGTCAATCTCGGTATCTACGCTTTTGACCCTTCCAGAATCCTTCCCCTTCTGAGACCGATGGTCGAAGAGGACCTCTCCGACGAAGACCCCACCAAGGAAGCCTATCTGACCAGATTGGTGGAGGTGCTCTGCGACGCCGGAATGGGCGTATGCGGTTGGGACTGCGGTGTTTCCACCAACTTTGCCCAGGTCAACGACCGTCGCCAACTGGCTCAGGTTTCCCGCATGATGCAGGAAAAGTGGCAGCAGCACTGGATGGATCAGGGAGTGACCATCGTCGATCCGCTGACCACCTGGATCGAGGTCGACGTGGAACTGGGGCAGGATACGGTGATCCAGCCGAACACGGTGATCCGGAGTGGTGTGAGAGTGGGTGAACGCTGTGAGATCGGGCCCTTCGCCCATCTCCGATCGGGAACGGTCCTCGGAGACGAGGTGATCGTCGGCGATTTTGTCGAGGTCAACAGATCCCGAATGGAGACGGGTTCCAAAGCCAAACATCTTGCTTATCTTGGTGACACACAGGTGGGCAAAAAAGCCAACATTGGTGCGGGAGCCGTCATTGCCAATTACGACGGCAAAGACAAGCACCCGACGACGATCGGCGAAGGGGCCTTCATCGGCAGTGGATCGGTGGTGGTGGCTCCGGGAGAGATCGGGTCGGGAGCAACGGTTGCGGCGGGAGCTCTGGTTCCTCCCGGCAAATCGGTCGAACCCGGAACCACGGTCAAGGGTGTGCCTGCAAGACTTCATAAAAGTGCTGAAGAAGACAGAGAAACAATCTGCGAGGATGAGAAAGGGAACTGATGCTTTCCGACACGATGGTGGTTTTGAACGGAAATTCGAATCACACCCTTGCTGCAGACATCTGCAACGATTTGGGACTTGAGCCCGGCCGTGCAGAGGTCACCCGTTTTCCGGATGGTGAAATCTCTGTCTCTCTTGGTGAGGACGTACGGGGAAAAGACGTGTTTATCGTCCAGTCGACGTGCCCACCGGTGAATGAAAACCTGATGGAACTGCTGGTGATGATCGACTGCGTCAAGCGTTCATCCGCTGCACGGATAACCGCCGTAATTCCTTATTTTGGTTACGCCCGACAAGACCGCCGCGAGCAAGGTGCCCGTGTACCGATCACTGCAAAAATGGTGGCGAACCTGATTGTCGCTGCCGGTGCTGATCGCGTGGTGACGATGGATCTTCACTGCGAACAGATTCAGGGCTTCTTCGACATTCCAGTGGATCATGTCTATGCGGGCTCCATCATCGTCGACCATTTCCGCAAGAAAGAGATGAACGACCTCGTCGTCGTCAGTCCGGACGTGGGGGCCATCAAAATGGCGCGTGCCTACAGCCGCGGATTGGGTGCCCGCCTGGCCACTGTCGACAAAAGGCGGGTCAGCGGTGAGAAAACCGAAATCGGCTTTATCATCGGTGACGTGGCCGGAATGAACGCAATTTTGGCGGATGACGTCATTGCCACCGGAGGATCGATCACCGAAGCGGCCCGTCTGGTCCTCGATAAAGGGGCCAAATCGGTGATTCTGGCGTGTACGCACCCGGTATTGTGCGGTCCAGCGGTGGAAAGGCTGCTCGCTTCCCCGGCCCAGGAGTTTGCCTTTGTGGACACCATTCCGGTAGACGGAAAGATTTCCAGTGATAGGGTATCGGTTCTGTCGTGTGCTCCTGCTTTCGGCAATGCCATTCGACAGATTCACAAATCCGCTTCCATCGGCAGGAACAGCCTTTAGGTCATTTCTGCTGATGTTGCAGTTTGCCAATTTACCGATACAGGTGTGACCGAAAGGTGACCACAGATGGACAAGTTCGTGATGGAGGGAACCTCCCGCGATTCAACCAACTCCCGTGCTGCGCGCAGACTTCGTGCAGAGGGAATGATTCCCGTCAATGTTTACGGCGGCGGCAAGCCGAACCGCTCCGTCGCTGTTGATGCCAAGGTGTTCTACAAGGCTTTGGCAAACCATCACCGCTACTTTGAAATTCAGTGCGACGGTGCCAGTGAAGCCGGAATTGTCAAAGAGGTTCAGTATGACCTCTACGGTGATTCCGCGATTCACGTCGACTTGGCCCGAGTCAGCGACGACAAGCCGATCACTGCAACGATGCGCCTTTTGACCGCCGGTATGGCACGAGGCGTTGCAAGTGGAGGAATCCTCGACATGGCTTACCGCAATGTTCCCGTGCGCGGCAAGATCGGTGATCTCAAGGCCTCTATGACCGTCAATATTGAGAGTCTGGGGACCAACCAGTCGATTCGTGCCCGTGATCTCGAGATGCCCGAGGGTGTGGAATGCCTGTTGAGTGACGGGACACCGGTCATCATTTGTCACGGACGTCGCGGCGGTTAATTCAACGTCATTACGTTTGAGAGACCAAAAAAGTGAAATCTTCTCTCCCGGATCGCTCTCGTCCCTGCGTCATCGCAGGCCTGGGCAATCCGGGAGATTCTTATTCCGGTACCGTCCACAACGCTGGTTTTGAAGTGGTCGATCGGCTCGTTCGGAAACTGAACTGTGAATCCGGTGAACAACCGGATCTCCACTTCTGGCAAACCCGCTGGAAGGGCCGCCCTGTCCATTTGCTCCAACCGCAGACCTTCATGAATTTGAGCGGACCCCCGGTGAAGGGGTATTTGCGCAAATGGAACGCTGAAATCGGTGATCTGCTCGTGGTGGTCGACGATCTCGATCTGGCTCCCGGGGTTCTCCGGATTCGATCAGGAGGATCTTCTGGAGGTCACCGGGGGCTTCAGGATCTGATCGATCATCTCGGAAGTGACCGATTCTGCCGCTGCAGGGTCGGGGTCGGACGTCCGCCGGAAGGTGAGGCGGTCGAGGATTTCGTCCTCAAACCTCCTCCAGAGGATCA
Source organism: bacterium (assembly GCA_029976805.1). Taxonomy (GTDB): domain Bacteria; phylum Planctomycetota; class UBA8108; order UBA1146; family UBA1146; genus UBA12191. The sequence continues at coordinate 13,759 of JAPOLY010000048.1, read as the reverse complement.
AAAAGCCCTCTTTGAGGCTTCTTTGGATCGGGCGGCCGAAAGTGCACTTTGCTGGACAGTTCAGGGTGCCAAAAATGCCGCTCTTCGTTACAATGGCCCGCTTCCCGACCTCTCCGACCCGGAAGAGTGAGGGTGAAACTTTTTGAAACAATGGTGTGAAGTGGCAGAGATTCCCTGTTGGTCACGGGGGGGCGACTTCACGTATCCCGATCTGCAAAGGAGATCACCTTGACCGAAAGACTTTACGAGGGACTGTTCCTCGTGGATGCATCTGTTGCATCCCAAAACTGGGCCGAGTTGGAGGCCCTGATGACCGGAATCGTGACCCAACATGGCGGTTCCATCGAGTACAGCGAAAAGTGGCCCGAGCAGCGTCTCGCCTACGAGATCAATGGCACCAAACGAGGTGTTTATTTCCTCGTCTACTTCCGTGCTGATACGCAAAGTATCGTTGGCATGCGCAATGACGCCCAGCTCAACGAAAAAATCATGCGTTGTCTCTTTGTCCAGGAAACCTTCCTGGAAGAAGAGATGAAACGCCGTCAGGAAGTGGCAGATCGCCGATCTGCAGAGCCTGAGCCTGCCGCTGCAGCCCCTGCTACCGAAGAGGCCGTTGCAGAAGAACCGGTTGTTGAAGCTGCTGCTGAAACACCGGCTGAAGAAGCCGCTGCAGACTCTGGGGAGTCTGAGGCAGCAGAAGAACCTGTGGCCGTCGAACATGACGCCGGAGCAGGTGAAGAGGAAGAGAAGGAATAGAAGGAGGCTTCCATGGAGTTCAATAAAGTTTTTCTTGCTGGCAACTTGACCAGAGACCCTGAATTGAGAATGGCCGGATCGACGTCTGTCGTGACCCTTGGTATCGCCAGTAACAGAACTTTTTCCCGTGCAGGAAGCCAGGAAAAGGAAAAGGAAACCACCTTCGTCGACGTCGACGTTTGGGGGCGGCAGGCTGAAACCTGCAATCAATACCTTTCCAAGGGGAGTGGCGTGCTGATCGAAGGACGCCTCAAGCTGGATCAGTGGCAGGACAAGGACGGCAACAATCGCAACAAACTCAAGGTGGTTGCTGAGCGCGTCAATTTCATGCCCCGATCCGGTGGCAACGGACCGCAGCAGGGAGATTCCTTTGGGGGATCCAGCAGCGGAGAGTCTGCCCCCAGTGGTGGCGGATTCCCTCAGGGCGAAACCTTCAACGACGAAGTGCCCTTCTAAGCAAAAATTGAAATGAGATTTTGAAATGTTTGGACGCAAAGAAAAAAGATCGCTGGTCGCTGACCGCGAGTACGTCGACTACAAGGACGTCGATCTTCTTCAGAGACTCGTTGCCAGTAATGGCAAAATGGTTTCCAGAAGACAGATCGGTTGCAACTCAAAGATGCAGCACATTATCAAGCGTGCTGTACACAGGGCTCGCTTCATGGGCTTGATCCCTTACGGGCAATAGGGAAAGGATCAGCATCATGAAACTGTTTTTGACCAAAGACGTCCCTAATCTGGGAGCCCTCGGTGACGTCGTTACCGTCAAGCCAGGCTATGCCCGCAACTTCCTGATCCCCCGTGGAATGGGTGTTGAGTTGGCCCGTGCTAACCTCCAATGGATCGAAGGTCAGAAAAAACGTGTGGAGGCCCAAGAGGCTGAGCGTTTGGCCAACCTTCAGACCCTGGCAGAGTCGATCAACGGTGCTTCTTGCACCTTGATAGCCCGTGCCACCGAAGAAGGTCACCTTTTCGGATCTGTGACCGCTGCGAATATTTGCGAGCAGATGGCGGGCGAAGGAGTTCAGATCGTCCCCGAGACCATCGAACTCGAGAAGCCGATCAAGGAGTTGGGAATTTACAATCTCAATGTCCATGTCCACCCTGAAGTTGAGACCACCATCAAGGTTTGGGTCGTCAAGGCGGACGAGGACGGTCAGGCCTCCGATGAGGGAGAAGAAGCCTCGGAAGAGGGCTAGAACCGCTCTGGAATTGGATGCTTTCCCTGAGGGAGATGCTCCAGTAACGTGCAGGAACTGTTATCGACAGTGGGCCCGGCAATGCCAAATGGTGTTGCCGGGCCTGTTTGTCGATTTACGGGGGAGTGAAGCCCAATTTTGACCGTTGGCTTCTTGGGGCTCAGGCCGCATGAATGATTCACGAATAGGTGAAGAACACTCCGGAAGAGTTGAGAAACAACCCGGCGACTGCCTGAAAAAGCAGGGGAGTCCCGGATGTGAAGCGGGGAACGATGGTGACACAAAATATGCCTGAGGCCACGTTGCCTCACAATCGCGAAGCAGAGGAATCCCTGTTGGGGGCTTTGCTCTATGGCGGCAATGTCAGTCGAATGGCGATTGAACAGCTCAAGCCCGAGGATTTCTACCTCGGCAGACACCAGACGATCTTTCGTCACATCCTGCAACTTTTTGCGGACGAGGGAGTCATCGAGACCGTTCTCCTGGTCGACCTTCTTGAAAAAGAAGAGCAGTTGGAAGAAGCGGGGGGGCGTGAATATATCCAGGAGCTCCCCAAGAGGGTTCGGACCAGTGGAAACGCTCTTGAGTATGCTCACATTATCAAAGAGGCTTCCCGGCGCAGAAATGTCATCAACGTCTGCCATGAAATCGAAAAGCGGGCTCGTGTTGGCAAGGAAAATTCCGCCAATCTAATCGACGAAGCCGGGGCAGAAGTGCTTCGACTCGCTGAGGGATCTGATCGAAAACACGTTCACACCATGAAGAAATCTCTGGAAGAGGTTTTCAATCTGGTGGATCAAAGGGAGCGGGGTGAAGCTCCCGGTGTCTTGACGGGCTTCAAGCGCCTGGACGAACTGACGAGCGGTCTTCAACAGACAGACCTCGTAATTATCGCTGGGCGACCTGCCATGGGAAAGACCACTTTCAGCTTGAATGTGGCTCTCAACGCCGCCTTCCGAAACCAGGTCCCTGTGGCGGTCTTCAGTCTTGAAATGAGTTATGACCAAATTGCTGCGAGCATGTTGTGTAACGCTTCCGGTGTTGCCGCTGATCGCCTTTACAAAAACAAGCTGACCGATCAGGACTGGGACCGACTGATCGCCACTTCCACTCAACTTTCCAATGCACCCATTTTCATTGACGATTCACCGGGCCTGAACGCGATGTCGATTCGATCGAGAGCCCGAATGATGCACAACAAACACAATCTGGGATTGATTGTGATCGATTACCTCCAGTTGCTGGAAATGGGCAGCGGCCGCACAGAGAACCGGCAACAGGAAATCTCGCAAATCTCCCGATCACTGAAGCAATTGGCGCGAGAATTGAAAGTTCCCGTGGTGACCCTGTCCCAGCTCTCCCGAGCGGTGGAATCCAGGGATAATCATCGACCGAGAATGTCTGATTTGCGGGAATCCGGGGCCATCGAACAGGATGCAGACCTTATCATGTTGCTTTACCGTGAAGAGTACTACCAACCGGAGAAAGAGGACGCCAAAGGTATGGCCGAAGTCATCGTTGCAAAGCATCGAAAAGGCCAGACAGACAATATCCCGCTGGCATTCAGGGGGGAAACTCTGACCTTTGCCAATCCCTCACTCCCCAGTGACGCCTTTTAGAAACATCGAACAGGAGAACCATGAAACTCTCATCCCAGAGCCTTTTGATCAGTGTCGGCGTGATTGCCCTTTTGACTCTCTCATGGGGAGCGGGTCTTCTCGGGGTTCCCTATCAGATGGAAACCCATCGCATTGGCGTTTGCGATGTTCAGATCGTTTTGGATCAGATCCCGCAAGGCAAGGCCATTACCGATGAGTTCAATGGCCTCAGGGCATCCATGGAGAATCAGCTGCGTTCCCTTGAAGCAGACCTCCGCAAGCTGGAACAGGAAGCTCAGCAATTGACGCCGGGTTCCGATTCTCGCAGGGACGTGGAAAAAAGTTTCGCACTGAAGAATGCCGAGTTGATTTGGAAGAAAGAGGATCTTGAAAAAGAGTTCGCTGTCAAATTTCAGGAACGCAGGGAAGTGCTTGTTGGTCTGGTTCGCGCTGCGATCGAAGAGGTTGCTCTTGAACGTCAACTCGACGTGGTCGTGAATAATGTTTCCCGATCTGAAAATTTCAAGGTGTACGTCAGCGTTTGGGCCAAGCCTGAACTGGACATCACCATGGAAGTGATCAACAGGGTTTCACAAAAGTAATCTTGAACTCTCCGCATCAACACACGATCCGCGATGAAACCGTTTTCAAGGGCCCCGGTCTTCATTCCGGTGAAGAGACCACCCTTCGAATGCTCCCGGGAGAACCGGACAGCGGTATTCAATTCGTTCGTGTGGATCAATCACCGGAAGTTCGGATCCCCCTGAGCCTGGAGACGCTTCGGAAGAATCCCCGACGCACCAGTTTTGGTATCGGAGATGTTGAAGTCCATACCTGCGAGCACCTGCTTTCCGTTTTGCATGTTCTCGGCGTTGAAAATGCGGTCATCGAAATGGATGGCCCAGAAGTTCCCGGCATGGACGGAAGTTCACTGCCTTTTCTTGAGGGAGTAGGAGAGAGCGGCTTGGAAGCCCAGGGTTCAAGGGCCCGCAAACTCGCCATTTCCACACCGGTCAGTGCTGAAGAAAACCTTGCCAGTGTGGTCGCCTTGCCCGGGAATGATCTTCGAGTGACCTACACCCTGCAGTATTCCGGCGAGCCGGGGTTCAACCAGACTGTCGATTTCAAGATCGACGAAGAAACCTATCGCACGGAAATTGCACCCGCTCGCACCTTTGTTCTTGAGCGAGAAGTCAAGGAACTGAAAGCCAAGGGACTGGGCAAGGGTGCGACCGAAGAAAACACCGTGATTGTGACGGATCAGGGCGAAGCATTGGGCGGCCGCTTTGTCGATGAGCCTGCTCGCCACAAAGTACTCGACCTTTTGGGGGACCTGTTCGTTCTTCGGTGCTCTCTTCAGGGACACATCATCGCTCACCGTAGTGGGCACAGCCTCAACGGCACGCTTGCTGGAAAAATCGCTCAGGCACACGTTCGGGAAATGGAATTGGAAGATATTCTGGTTCGCTCACCGAAAGGTCTGGAAATCCGCGACATTCACAAATTGCTGCCGCACCGATATCCATTCCTGCTTGTCGATCGAGTCCTTGAGGTCGAAGAAGGAGTTCGTGCTGTCGGCTTGAAGAATGTCACCTTTAATGAGGATTTCTTTCAGGGGCATTTTCCTGGCCAGCCAGTCATGCCGGGGGTCCTTCAACTGGAAGCTCTCGCCCAGCTCTCGGGGGTTCTCCTGCTCAGGGGTAGTCAGGATGCTTCACGGTTGGCCTATATTCTGGGAATCGACGACGTCAAATTCAGAAAAACGGTCGTTCCCGGTGACCAATTGATCCTGGAGGCCGAGTTGAAAAGGCTCCGGGAAAGGTCCGCAGAGGTACTGGTTCGTGCTACTGTAGACGGCAAGCCGGTTACAGAGGCTTCGATCCGGTTCATGCTGGTGGATGCTCAATAGGGAGTTTGGATTGATTCACCCAACTGCGATTATCGATCCCGGTGCTGAACTGGGTGAAGATGTGGAGATCGGGGCGGGCGCATACATTGGCCCTCAGGTTTCCATCGGTGACCATTGCGTCATCCATCACCACGCGTCTGTGGTCCAAAACACCCGTATGGGTGAAAGAAACATCATTCACGCCGGATCCGTCATCGGCGGCGACCCCCAGGACAAAAAGTGGCAAGGCGAAGAAACCTGGCTGGAGATCGGTTCAGACAACCTCTTCCGTGAACACTGCACCATCAATCGCGGAACGGTCCAGGGTGGTGGTGTCACACGCCTCGGAAACGGTTGCTACATTCTCGCCAGTTCTCATGTGGCCCACGACTGTATCGTCGGCAATGAGGTCATCATGGCGAATGGAGTCCTGCTTGGTGGTCATGTGGTCGTCGAGGACCAGGCTGGTTTCGGTGGGTTGGCCGCCGTACACCACTATGCCACTGTCGGCCGGCTCGCCTTTATCGGCGGCATGACCAAGGTCAGCACCGACGCTCCTCCATTCCTGATCACTGAAGGTAACCCGGCTCGGGTCCGTGCGGTCAATACCGTCGGCATGAAACGTGCCGGACTGGATGAATCGGTGTGTGCCTGGGTCAAGGAAGCACAGCGGCTGCTCTACAACAACAACATGATTCGACGCGAAGCGTTCCAGCTCCTTGAACAAAGAGGAGAAGTGCCTGAAGAAGGGGTGCATCTGCGTTCCTTCCTGCGTCGTTCCGAAGAAGGCCGTCAAGGCAGGGCTATTCAGCCTTAGGAGGTCCCTTGAAGGTTGCAGTGATCGGTGTCGGCCATCTGGGCAGTGCTCATGCCAGAAACTGGAATGAAATTCCGGACGCCGAATTGGTGGGGGTCTGCGATGCTGATGCTGACAGATGTCGGGAGATCGCCTCACTGAATGGCTGTATGCCCTTTGACAACCCTGATGCCCTGATCGACAAAATCGACGCCGTCAGCATCGTGACTCCCACGCCACTTCACCGTCAGACGGCAGAGCCTTTTCTCAAGGCGGGCAAGGCTGTTCTCGTCGAAAAACCACTGGCGCACACTCTCGAAGACGCTCAAACGCTTTGCGACATGGCTGACCAGTTCGGAGCGACTCTTCAGGTAGGGCACATCGAAAGATTCAACCCTGTCGTTCGTTCCGCCTTGCGTGAGATCGGGCAACCGACCTTTATCGAGTGTGATCGGATCCACCCTTATTCCCTGCGTTCCACTGAAACCAGTGTCGTCCACGATCTCATGATTCATGATATCGATATCGTCCTTCATTTAATGAAAAGCGAACTCGTGGACGTCGAGGCGCATGGCACCCGCGTCATTTCGCCCACAGAAGATCTGGCCCATGCGCGGCTTGGTTTTGCTTCTGGAGCAACGGCGTTCGTCAAGACGAGCCGCGTCGCCTTCAGTCGGTCACGAAAGGTGCGGATCTTCTCGCCGCGACATTACGTCAGCCTTGACCTCGTCGATCGCAGTGGGTTCCAGGTGAGACTGGATCCGGATTACGATCCGGGTGATTTCATGGATGCTTCCGGTCGAATCGAGGCCCCGGAGGGGGCGGAAGATTTCCTCGGACGCCATCTGGAGCAATCTCCCCTGGAAATCAGTGGTGCAGAACCTTTGCGTGCGGAGCTGGAAGCCTTTATGGAATCTGCCCGTGGAAACCGCCCTGTGGCTGTTACAGGGCCGCAGGGGGTTCGAGCTATGAAAGCTGCTGAAATGGTGCTCGACAGCCTGAGAGGCCGCCAGGGGCACCTGACAGACCTCTCCAGCCAGTGAGCCCCTGTTCCACCGTGCCCAGTTGCTTCCCCTGTTGAATCGGAGAACCGACCGGCAATAGGCCTGATTCGATTGATGGTCCATGGCCAGATCGCTAATTTACTCGCTTGCCCTGCTTTGTTGCGGGGCTTTTTACAGCGGTTGCCTCCGGGCAACCTGTTTTACACCAACCCGCGGGTTACCTGCTGAAGGGCCCCTGAGCGGGAAGGAAAGGAATCCTGATGTCCGGATTACAGATCCAGGAATTGATTGAGGCTGGAGTTCACTTCGGTCACCGTTCGAGCCGCTGGCACCCAGCCATGGCTCCCTACATTCACCAAAAACATAACAAGATCCACGTGATCGATCTGCGCCAGACCGTGCGTGGGCTCGTTCGTGCTCAACATTTCCTTGAGAGCATTTGTGCTGCGGGTCATGAGGTCGTTTTCGTGGGAACCAAGTCCCAGGCCCGTGAAGTGGTGCGCGAGCAGTCCGGGCGTTGTGGCATGCACTTTTGCGTTCACCGCTGGCTCGGTGGAACCCTGACCAACTTCCAGACGATTCGTTCCCGCCTGCGCAGGCTCGAAGAGCTGGAGCGCGATCTGGCAGATGCCAAAGACGGCAGCCGTGGCAAAAAGGAATTGGCCACAATGGAACGCGAGCGTCGCAAAATTTTCCGCAACCTCGAGGGTATTCGCAACATGAGCCGCATGCCCGGTGCCATGATCACTGTGGATATTCGTCGGGATGAGATTGCGGTTCGTGAAGCACGAAGCAAAGGAATCCCCGTGATCTCCATCGTCGATACCGATTGTGACCCGGGAATGGTCGATATCGCGATCCCTGGCAACGACGATGCTTACCGGAGTATTGAAGTCATCCTCAGTCGCCTTGCCGATTCCATCATTGCTGGAAGAGACAAGTTGGTGGCCCAGCAAGCTGAAGAGGCCGCTCGCAAGGCTTCCGATGACAGAAAAGCCAAGGCCAAAGAGCAGAGCCGTAATCTCACCAAGGAGAACCGGGCCAAGGAGTTCACTCCGCCGCAGCCCGCTCCTGGTGCTGATGCACCGGCCAATTCCAAGGCCAAACCCAAGTTGGTGGTGACTCCCGAAAAAGGATCCGGGAAGGCCGACACGGACAAGGAAACCCCCGCCAGCGATGCAGGCGAGAAACCAGCAGAATAATTGAACCCGGGTAAACCGGGGCAGATCGGAGAACCGATGAGTGATTTCAGTGCCAAGGATGTCGCTGAACTAAGACAGAAAACCGGTGTGGGCATGATGGAGTGCAAGAAAGCACTTCAGGAAGCCTCCGGCAACCTGGAAGCAGCGGTGGACCTGTTGCGGGCCCGAGGTGCACAAATGGCCGCCAAAAAAGCGGACCGCGCCACCAATCAGGGCTGGGTGGGCTCTTATGTTCATTCCAATGGAAAAATTGGCGTGATCGTTGAAGTCCTCTGTGAAACCGATTTCGTCGCCAAAAATGATCAGTTTCAGGAGTTGATCCGTGACATCGCGATGCATATCGCCGCCATGAACCCTCAGGCACTCAAGCCCGAGGAGTTGGACCAGGCTGCGGTCGATCGCGAGCGAGCCGTCTTCATGGAACAGGTTCAGGACAAGCCCGAGAACATTCGTGGAAACATTGTTGAGGGCAAGTTGAACAAGTACTACTCCGAGGTTTGCCTTCTCAAGCAGGCCTTTATCAAAGACGACAAGAAGTCGATTGAGCAGGTCATTACGGATGCGATCGCCACTATTGGTGAAAACATTCAGTTGACCCGTTTCCATCGCCTTGAAATCGGCAACTGATTACCGGAAAGGCCTGACCTTGACGCGCAGAGTTCTGTTGAAAGTCAGCGGTGAGGCTCTGGGAGGCAAATCAGGAACCGGATTGTGTGCAGATTCTCTCGCCCGGCTGGCCAAACAGGTCAGCCGGGCGAGTTCTGATGTACAGATCGCCATCGTTGTCGGTGCTGGGAATATCTGCAGGGGACAGGACTGGCAGAAGACGTCTTTGCCACAACCTCTTGCTGATTCCATCGGCATGGCTGCGACCCATGTGAATGCTTTGGCGATTCACGCCCGATTGATGATCGAAGGGACCCGGTCCGTCGTCATGGGTGCAGGAACACCGGTTCCACAGGTACTCCCTTTTGAATCGATGAGGGGGCGGGACCTTTTGGAACAAGGTACTGTTCTCGTGCTCTCAGGAGGCACCGGTAACCCGTTTTTCACCACGGACACGTGTGCAACGCTGCGAGCCGCAGAATTAGGCTGTTCCGAGGTCCTCAAGGCAACTCGCGTGGATGGGGTCTACGACAAGGATCCTGAAAAACACGACGACGCCGTGAAATATGAATCGCTGACATTTGACGAGGCTCTGGCTCTCAAGTTGCGTGTCATGGACTCCACCGCCTTCACGATGTGTAATGAACAGGGGCTCAGTCTGAGAGTCTTTGACATGAGCCCCGCAGGAGCGGTCGAGAAGGCCCTGCTGGGCAAACCTTTGGGAACCCTGGTGCATTCAGGGCCGTGAACCCCCGGGACCTTCCAGGCTGTGGTCAGCCAAGCTGCCATGAAAGGAATCGAATGATCGACGAAACTGTGATGGACGCGGAAGAGCGCATGTCCAAAGCCCTGGATTACATGAGGGACGAGTTCCGCGGAATGCGGACAGGCAGGGCTCACCCCGGCCTGGTGGAGACAATTCGGGTGGACTACTACGGTACGGCCACCCCGATCAAGGACATGGCCAGCATTTCCGTGCCGGAAGCGGACCAGATTGTCATCAAACCCTTTGATGCCAACGCCATTGGTGACATGGAAAAGGGTCTCCTGGCCTCAGATTTGGGGATCACACCTCAAAATGACGGCAAATTGATCCGTTTGAAGGTTCCGCCCCTGTCTGAGGAGCGCAGGAAGCAATTGGTCTCCCGAGCCAAGGAAATCGCCGAAGAATCGCGAATTTCCATGAGAAATGTCCGTCGGGATGCCAATAAGACCTTTGAAACCTCCAAAAAAGACGGTGAAATCTCAGAAGACGAGCTGTCCTCCAGCAAGGATCGAATTCAGGATATTCTCAAATCTCTGGAGAAACAGGTCGACGAGGATCTCAAAAAGAAGACCGCCGAGTTGATGGAAATTTGAAATTCGGCGGGGATGATGTTGACGGGCAATTTTTGTCTCGGTAGTCTCCCGTGTTCCGGGAGCATAGCTCAGTTGGTAGAGCAACGCCCTTTTAAGGCGTCGGTCGATGGTTCGAGCCCATCTGCTCTCACTTTGAATTTAGGCCCCATCGTCTAGTCAGGTCTAGGACATCAGGTTTTCATCCTGAGAACAGGGGTTCGAATCCCCTTGGGGTCACTTAAATACCAGGTCGGTACCTCCGGGTACCGGCCTGTTTTTTTTCGGTTTTTCGCAGCTGCAATCCAGCCATCACAGGTTCTATTTCCACGTCTTTTCGATCTAACGACCTTTCCTGTCCTGAATTGGTGACAATTCGCTTCAGCAGGAATCGTGAATCAATTCAATGACGCTACATTTTCGATACGATTAGGATATTGGGAATACAGGAATTCACGTTGGGAGGTCCCATGGACAAGTTCGAAGGTGCCGATTTCTACATTCTTGATGACGTGTTGACGGAAGAGCAACGTCTCATCAGGGATACGGTCCGCGACTTTGTGGACGATCAGATTGTCGACATTATCGATGACTGTTTCATGGAAGATCGATTTCCCAACCAGGTGATCCCCATGCTGGGTGAGCTGGGCCTTCTCGGTGCGAACCTCGAAGGTTACGAATGTGCCGGGCTCGACAACACCGCCTACGGCTTGATCATGCAGGAACTTGAGCGCGGTGACAGTGGTCTCAGGTCTTTTGTCAGCGTTCAGGGTGGTTTGGTCATGTACCCCATCCATCGCTACGGATCCGAAGAGCAAAAGCAGAAGTTCCTTCCTGAACTTGCTGCCGGAAGAATGATCGGCTGCTTCGGTTTGACGGAACCGGACTACGGTTCCAATCCGAGTGGAATGATCACCCATGCCGTCGAAGACGGTGACAGTTACGTGCTCAATGGTAACAAAATGTGGATCACCAATGGCTGCGTCGCAGACGTCGCCGTTGTTTGGGCAAAACTGGACGGTCGTATCAAGGGCTTCCTTGTCGAAAAGGGAACCGAGGGGTTCAGCACGACCAAGCAGGAAAAGAAGTTTTCCCTGAGAGCTTCCATTACCAGTGAGCTTCACTTCCAGGATTGCAGAATCCCCAAATCCAATATGCTTCCTGAAGCGGACGGACTGGGTGGGCCTCTCTCTTGTCTGACTCAGGCCCGTTACGGAATCGCCTGGGGAGCCACCGGTGCAGCCATGGCCTGTTTCGACGCCGCCAAGAGTTACTCTCTGAGCCGGATCCAGTTCGACAAGCCCATTGCAAGCTTCCAGCTGGTTCAGCAGAAATTGGCTGAGATGTTCACGGAGATCACCAAGGCCCAACTGCTGAACCTGCGACTCTCCCAAATCAAGGAATCCGGCAAGATGACGGCGCAACACGTCTCCATGGCCAAGCGCAACAATGTTCACTGGGCTCTCGAGATTGCCCGCAGTGCCAGAGATTTGCTTGGGGCAAATGGAGTCACCCACGAATACCCGGTGGGGCGTCATATGCTGAACCTTGAATCGGTCAAGACTTATGAGGGGACCCACGACATCCACTCATTGATCCTCGGCCATGAAATCACGGGAATTCCCGCCTACAAGTAGGTTCCCCAACTGGCTGTGACGAAATTCCCTAAATCGTGTATGCTTCTCATGGCACCGATTTAGTGGGGGAATTCCGTATGGACCACCAGGATTTCATCAAGAAGTTTCGCTCATCGTCGATCGATCGCTTCGAGTCCCGTCAGAGGATTCGCAGTTTTTCCAATTTCCTCGACGACTTTCTGGCCAATCCCTATCCCTATCTTCGCAATTCAGCTCGCTACCTCCTGGATGTCTTTGAACATTACGGAACCGAGGACGTCAACCGCGTGGGGGTCATGGATCGCCGCTGGAAATTGTTTGATCTTGAACATGGCGATCTTTCTGAAAATCTGGTGGGTCAAGAGCGCGTCCAAAATTCCATCTACATGAAACTTCGACAGTTTGCTCGTAGCGGCAAGGCGGATCGCCTCCTGTTGCTTCATGGCCCCAATGGTTCTGCTAAATCAACAACGATCAATTCCATGATGGAAGGCATGCACCAATACAGCATCCTTGCCGAGGGAGCTTTGTATCGATTCAACTGGATCTTCCCTGAAAAAAATGCGGATACCGGACGGATCGGCTTTGAGGAGGAAGAGCCTGAGAATTCAGGAACCTACGCCTTCCTTGATGCCAAGGACATCGGTTCGATCATTCGGTGTGAGTTGAAAGACTCTCCCTTGTTGTTGATTCCCCGCGCAGAACGTCGGGAGTTGGTTGAGCATGCCTTGAGCCTTCATCCTGAAATCGCGCAAAAGGAGAACTTCAATTACGATTGGGTTTTTGAGTTCGATCTCAGTCAAAAGAGCAAGTGGATCTATGAAGCCCTCTTGGGAGCACACCAGGGGGACTGGCTGGAAGTCATGCGTCATGTTCAGGTCGAACGCTTCTTTCACTCCAAGAAGTACCGACTCGGCTGCATTTCGATTGAACCCCAAGGCAATATAGATGCCCAGGTTCGACCCGTTGGATTCAACGGCGACGCCTTGCCCACTATTTTGCACGGACTTCCCCTCTACGAAGTCGACGGCGATCTTATCGCTGCGAATCGTGGACTTTGTGAATACTCCGACTTCCTCAAGAGACCCCCTGAGACAAACAAGTACCTCTTGACGACCTCCGAGAAGGGCACGATCCAATTGCCCAACTTCCGAGCGCATCTGGACCTGGTTTTGTCCGGAAGCGCCAATGAGAAGCAACTCAACATGTTCAAAAGGACGCCGGATTTCTCATCCTTTAAAGGCAGGCTCGCTCTCGTACGCGTGCCATACCTGTTGCAGTACTCCAAGGAGGCAGCCCTTTATCGTCGTCAGATTGACCGCCACACGGCGGGAGGGTCCGTTGCTCCACACACTGCTGAAATGGCCGCCCTCTGGGTCGTCCTGACGCGCTTGAAGCGACCCTCACCCAAGAACCACTCTCCTGATCTGGCGCCCGTGGTGGCCCGGCTGACGCCTCTACAGAAGGCCCTGCTCTATGATCACGGGGAAACCCCTATCGGAATGAAGGAGGAGGAACGGAAACTCCTCTGCCAGAATGTTCGCAATCTCCGCGAGGAACACGAAAGCAGCGAGGGCGAATTCGAAGGAATTTACGGCAGTGAATACGAAGGGCGCCGAGGAGCGTCTCCCCGTGAAATGCTGACCCTGATCGCTTCTGCCTCAGAAAATGAAAGATGGCACAGCCTTTCTCCACTATCGATCCTTGATGAACTGGAGAACTTCATCCGCGAATCCAGCGTTCACGACTTCCTGAGGTT
>JAPOLY010000108.1 GCA_029976805.1 bacterium | reverse complement strand
CCGCCTCCTCCAATGAAATCACCAATCGTGATTGGGTAAAAAAGGCCTCCGACGATTAATAGAAATCGGGAGGACCATAAAAAAAGGCCGCAACCTTGCAGAAGGTTGCGGCCTTTTTTGTTTCAGAAACCGATCAGGAACTGGTTTGGGGTTTGGCTTCGTCGCCACCCTTTTCTGGCCCACCTCCGGGGATGACCCACTGCAGGGCAGGCAGCAGAAGCAGCGCTCCCAGCATATTCCCCGCAAACATGAAGCTCAGCAGGACTCCCATGTCCGCCTGCAGCTTGAGATCAGAGAAGATCCATGTTGCCACTCCCACAGCCAGAGTCAGTCCGGTGACCAGAACCGCATTTCCGGATCTGCGCAAGGCGACCAGATATCCTTCAGAGAGGGACAATCCCGATCGGCGTGCAATCAACAACTGGTGAGTGAGGTAAATTCCGTAGTCGACCCCGATTCCCACTCCCAGCGCGGCGACCGGCAACGTCGAAACCTTGAGTCCGATTCCGAGGTAAACCATCAGTGCGTAACAGAGAATACTGACCAGAACCAATGGCAGAACCACACAGAGAGTCGCCCTGATGGATCGGAATGCCAGCAGGCCGAGTACGACGACGACCAGATAAATAGTCATCAGCATTCTCAACTGGGCCTCGGAGACCACCTCGTTAGTGGCTGCCATGACCCCCACATTTCCAGTGGCCAACTCAAATCGCGCCACCCCATCCACTCCATAGAGATCATCAAATCTCTCCACAGCTTCGGTCACCCGTGAAATCGTTGCCGCCTTGTGATCCTCGGTGAAGACCATCACCGTCATGACACTGGCATCCGAATTGAGGAGTCCGCTTGAGGTGTCGATACTCGAAAGTGACTGGGCGAGCATGTCACTGTTCCGGGGCAGTTCACGCCACTTGGGAGATCCCTCGCTCCAGGCAGCGGTGAGGATTCTGGAAGCCTGTGGCAAGGACAGGGTGGATCGAACCCCATCGACCTGGCTGATCTGCCACTGGAACTCATCGATCAGATCCATGACGCCATGATCGATACTGCCATCGGGATGGCTTTCAACGATGACCGTCAAAAGGTCAACACCGATCGAAAATGAGTTGGCGATCGTCACCGAATCGATGTTGTAGCGTGATTCAGGACGCAACTCAGGGAGACCCTGATCCGCATCCCCGATGATGACCCGGTTTGCAGAATCATAGGCGAACAAACCTGCGACCAATGAGATCAGTACCAGTGCCCACGCCACACCGGGTTTTGTCGCAGAGTTGACCCTTTGCCACAGACTTTCCCGCCGCGGCATTGGTCGACTCAGCCTTTCGATCAGTTCAGGACTGGACTGGATGCGTGCTAGCAGCAGCGGCAGAAGCATGAAACCGGTACCAAAGATCAGCAGCACTCCGGTCGCAGACATCACCGCAAGATGCTGAATCACCGGAATCTCGATGAAGAGCAGGGTCAGGAAACCGACAGAATCACTGATAAGAGCGACAAACCCCGGAGTGAGCAACTGCTCCCAGGCCTTCCTTGAGGCTTGTGCCGGAGACAGCCCCTCCTTCAGTCCTGCGGAGAGTGCCCCCACCATCTGCACACCATGGGACATGGCGATGGCAAAGATCAGGAAAGGCACCAGAATCGACATGGGATCGAGACCATACCCGAGAGTGGTGATCCCTCCCATCGTCCAGACCACCGCAAGCAGGGAAGTCGCCAGTGGCAACAGGGTCAAGCGCCATGACCGGGTGAATCCACGCACAAAAAAGGCTGTCACTCCCAGCGCGATCAGGAAGAAGGCCGCCACCATGGCTGCTCCGGAGGCGATATCGTGAACCGCCTTCGAGAAACCGATCATGTGAACATCGATCTGGTCATCCACGAAGGGGGCACGAATCCGCTCCTCCAGCAAGGCTCCCACCTCGATGGGGTCGGGAGCTTGCCCGGTATTGGGATCGGTCTCGATCAATCTCGCGGTCACCATCGCCGCAGAGAAATCATTGGCAACCAGACGCCCCACCTGCCCCGACTGAAGGACGTTTTCACGCACCATCTGAGCCATCTCCGGGGTCGGTCTCCAATCCGCAGGCACCACATTGCCGCCATCAAAACCGCCCTCGACGATCCGGACAAATCGAACATTGGGAGTGAAGATGGAGGTCACCGATGAGCGGTCCACTCCTGGAATCGCTTCGAGGGCCCGGGTGACCAGGCGTACCTTTTCCAGGGACTCTGCGTTGAAGAGGTCTCCCTGTTTATCACGAACCGCAATCAACAATCGGTTGGCTCCGCCAAACTGTGATTGATATTTGCGGAAGACATCCATCCAGCGGTGATCGACAGGCAACTGCTTTTCAAAACCCGCATCGATGGCAAGGCGACTCGCCTGAAACACCAGAAAGAGAGTGACCAGCGCCAATCCCCACAGAACCAGGCGACTTTTCTCAAAGAGAAGGTTGGAGAGCCAATTCTTCATCGTCCCTCCCCTTCACCGGTTCTCTGGTTTCCACGGCCGAAGATCCAGCGGAATCCCTTTTCCCCGAGTCCCAGTACAGAGTTGTCAAGGAGAGGCAAGGGAGCAGACAACAATCGTCGATCTTCTTCCTGAATCTTTTTGTGAGTCCACTCTCCGGTTTCGGGAGAGCGAAGGAGAGTGACACCCTCAGCCCCCACGACGATGATCGTGTCATCTGTCAGCATCGCTCCACCAAAGAGGGTGGCTTCCGATCCGTGATCAATCTGTTTCCATTCGGATGCGTTGCCCTCCCAGAGGTTTCCGCGCAACCCCATCAGGATCCAGCGATCCTTCATGACCAGAATGTCAAAGAGTGTTCCCTGGTAGGGTACTGGCAACATTTTCCAGCTCTCACCGTGATCCTTGCTGGAAAAGAGAGAACCAAACTCCCCGACTGCCAAAAGACCTTCGCTGTGAACCCGGACAGAATACAAATGGGGTCCATCTTCGCTGACCAAATACTGTTCCCAGGTCACGCCGTCGTCGGAGCTGACCAGCACGAGACCGAAAGCACCCACCGCCACCCAGTTCCCTTCGCCTTCATCAGCAACGGAGAAGAGAGCCAGATCCTGTTCCGGATCATGGTGAACCACTTGCCACGTGTCTCCACCATCCCGCGACCGTAAAACGGTGCTCTCATGCCCAACAGCGATGGCCACCCCATCTTCCCGCAGTTCGACATCGGAAAGCAGCCTGCGTGTAGGTGCTGGCACTTGTTCAAAGTTCTTTCCTCGATCTGTTGACCGAAGAACAAGGCCTCGCTCACCCACCAGAATCACCCGATCCCCTGCAAGGTCCCCGGCGAGATAAAGCGCATTGGCCACCTTGTTGGCAGACATCATGAAAGATTGATCTGGAAGTGGTGTGGAGGGAGTCTGTTTTCCGTCAGCGGCAGCGATCGGATTGGCGGGGTCGGAATGAGTGCCCAGCGAAAGAACCAGAGCACCGATCAAACAGAAGATGATCATCGATAAATGGAATCTGTTCACGTTGTCCACTTCCACGACTTGTTGAACTCGACATTC
Source organism: bacterium (assembly GCA_029976805.1). GTDB lineage: Bacteria > Planctomycetota > UBA8108 > UBA1146 > UBA1146 > UBA12191. Next base: position 2,241 of record JAPOLY010000108.1, on the reverse strand, counting down.
CCCCATGGCCCGCCGAGCCAGCGATCCTTGCCCATGATTCAGAGAAAAAATGAGTCGGGCTGAATTCGGGATAGACAGAATTGAAAACGGCTCCCCGTTTCCGGGGAGCCGCTGGCAAATTCTTAGCGCTTGCCGCGACGCTGAAGCGCCGCAGGAGTAAACTGGCTGTCCTTCAGATCATCGACCCATTCCTCAATCTGTCCCTCGGCATTGAAGCCGATGGTCAGGTAACGACCATTCTGCAGGTCGTAGTGGGAAATGAGCGTGTCATACAGGGCCGGAACGTCGTAGTAAATGATGGGGTAGGCTTCGGAGACTCTCCAAATATTGTCGGAGTTGTCGTACTGGTCGATGACCAGAGCCTGCCAGGAATCCTCATCGAAGAAGAAGGTTCTGCGCTTGTAGAGGTGACTGGTTCCATCCTTGACCACCGCATCCACTTCCCAGACACGGTGCTTCTCATAACGAAGCAGGTCCGGGTTGAGGTGCCCTGCCTGAATCAGATCCGCAGGATCCTTTTCCGCATTGTGAGCCTTGTAGCAGTTGTACGGCACCAGCAATTCACGGCGCCCCACCAGCTTCCATTCATAACGCTCGGGGCTGCCATTGAACATGTCGAACTGGTCGTTGGTACGCTGACCGTCACTGGCGGTTCCCGGGTTATCGAAGGAGACCTGGGGAGCACGGCGAACCCGGCGAAGGCCCTTGTTGTAGACCCATGCCTTGCGAGGATCGGCGGTCTGATCGAGGGTTTCGTGCACATGCAACTTGGTTCCTGCCAACCGCGGAGGGCCGGTGACCCCCTGGTAGAACTTGGCGAGAACGTTGTCGGAATTCTCCGAAGTCATACCTTCCGCGTTGTAACGGTAGAGCACTTCCTCTTCGATGGTCACCATGGTGTGACGGCCATCGGCGATCGGAGCCACCTGGCCGACGGTTCTTTTCGTCGACTTTCCACGGTATCTCAGAACGTGGTTCCAGATGCCATGCAATCCTTCGGTGGGGATGGGGAAGGGCGAAGTGCGGCGACAATTCTGCACACCATTGCCATCGTCGGTCAGAGAAGCCGTCGTCGCATTCTCTTTCAGGGCGGCATAGATGTCTTCGGGGTAAGAAGCGGTTCTGCGAGACTCGTAGACATTCAGCTTCCAGGTGTCCGGGTATCTCTTCAGCATCGCCATTTGACCCGGCGAAAGAAGATCCTTGTACTTGTCGGCATTGGCTGCGGTGACGGTGTAGAGAATTTTGTCGCCCGAGAACGGATCGACGTAGTGATCTCCCGAACTCCAGCCAGCGACCGGCTTGGTCAGTCCGCCATTCCAGGCCGGGATGGATCCGTCCTTGTTTCCAGCCTTGATCGCTCCAACGGGAGTCAGATCCTTGCCGAGACGCTCGGCCCCATCCTGGGGTGCTGCACCGTTGGCAGCGAGCAACGCGAGGCTGCTCAGCAATACGAAAGTAGTGATCCAGGTTTTATTCAGCATTTCTGTCTCTCCTCCTAGAAGGAATAACTCGCGGTCAGTGACATGAAGTCCCGGTCATTCAGCAGGTTGTAGCGCCCGCCACCGAAACTGTTGGTGTAACCCAGGCGCACGTCCCAAAGACCGAGCGCACCGGTTCCCACCGAAAGACTGAGGGTCTTCCGTCCCTCGATGAAGTTGGCCACCGGTACCGGTGAGGTTCCCTTGAAGTCGTCGTAGTAGGCGATCTGGGGAGCCAGCGGCAGGGGTCCAAGAGCATTGTAGTAAGTGGCACGGGAAAGAATCCTGTAGCCCATCGACAGGCGATCCGGGAAAGCGTCGATCGATTCGGTTCCGGGCTGGATACCGAGGGAGGTGAAGAAGGGGTTACCAGAGGTGTAGGTTCCCACCGCCTCGTAACGGAACTGATTCTTGTCGTCAAACTCGTTGACCATCGTCGCACCAAGCTCGCCGACCACCACGACCTGATCCGCTCCGAAAAGACCGGGGAAGATGCGGGAGACGGTGAACTGGGCCTGAGCCACATCCTTGCGCACGTAGCCGGTGACCTTTTCGTTGTAATCGAAGGCTCCCAGCTGGTTCTGTCCAAAGACGGCATTCAGAGGCGAAAGAGAGGCGAGCAGGATCTCAACGTCATCGACCTGCAGTGGCTGATCGAGGTGAAGGGAGGCTTCTCCCTGAATCGCCCAGCCAGTGGTTCCCAGATCGGCGTTGAAACTTGCGCCAAAGGTCTGGATGTCTTCCGGGAACTCGAGGAAGT
>JAPOLY010000119.1 GCA_029976805.1 bacterium | reverse complement strand
GGATCACCAGTTCAGGGAAGACCACATTCTCCAGACGGCGCATTTCCAGATGGGAGATCGGCCACTTCGATTCCAGTTCTTCAAAGGTTCCTGCCGGGTAATCACCATTCGTCTCCGAGAAGTACTGCACATCGAACATCGTCATGATCATCCGATTGGGAGCACCGATCAGAAGGTTGGTCACTGGTGTACTGGCTGCTCCGGCATTGATCGTCACCTGCAAGCCGGGCTGAACCCAATCCGCAGGGATCATGGCAGTAAAGCTGTCATCAAAACTGTGCTGAACCACACCGGGCCCATCGGGGATGGACGCGGGCAGGGTAGCGGGACCCGTGAGATTCAGAGTCAGCGATTGACCGTTGAGGTTGAGCTCGGCGGTCACCGGCGGTGAAGCCGGAGTCGCAGGGTCGACCACATGCGCCTTGATGAGAACTTCTCTTTGACTGACCAGTCCGAAGTACGAGTCCGTCGATTTCTTGACATGGGTCTGACCGAAGTAGACGGCGTCGATGGTTTCGGAACCACTCGGAGGATTGAGCAACAGATTCATTTCCTGGGCCATGGATGCGCCGATCAGGAAATAGGTCTCGGCATTGCGGTTCCAGTGGTACGACTGATCCGCAGGGGAGATGGCCGCATCACGCCAGAAGTCGCGGGTATCGACGACCGCCACATTTCCCTCGAACTGCGGATAGACGGTGAAATCTTCCATCGCCAGCTGGGCAGCCATCAGTGAAAGCGCACGGGGGTGGGTCTCACTCCAACCCGACATTCCGGTAGTGGCGATGACAAAGGGGAGATTCGGGGTCGCCAGATCAACACGGATATCCTGGATAAAGTTTTCCATGTTCTGTTCGTACTCGTCATTGAAGCTCTGGTTGACGCGATCATTCCACCCCTGATGCCAGGCGAATCCCACCAGCTCGTACCCCTGCCCGTTGTATTCCGGGAAGTGGGTCTGCAGATTGGAGAGCACGTCACTGACTGTGTTGAGGATTTCCATGTAGTAGAAACCCTGATCACCCGGAGCCACCGGCGGATTGACACTCCACCCCGAAGTGGGAGGACGAAAATCCACAGCCAGGCTTTTTCCACCCCAGGCGGTTTTGATCAGCAGCACCGGTTCGTCGTACAGATCACCCAGAGCGTGACCGATCTGCAACTCAGGGCCCATCGTCGTGGCTGAAGCTCCATAGCCCGCTGTCAGCGAACCGTTCAGGACCGTCGACCCACCGCGCTCATAGTAGATCCAGACATCATCGCGTTCGGTCCATGTCGATCCATTGACCAAATGCCCGTAAACGGATGGGTTGTTGTTCACGTGATATTGGAGGGTCCCCGGTGTTCCCACAGGGCTGAGTTCTCCATGCCCCTCCATGTTTGATTGCCCCGCCAGAATAAAGACCTTCACAGGGTCCGATCCGGTCTGGGCATGGGTCAGGGAACCCGTGATCGACGAAAGGAGGATCGCCAGAACAAGGAAGCCCCAAGAGCAGGAGTCATGTCTGGAATATGGCTTCGCTGCAGAGGTGAAAATCATCATGCTGGATCAATCCTTCAGTGGAATCTGGATATAGAGTCTTCCGATATCTTACCGCAGAGATTTGTGAAAGAGAAACGGCATTAAAGACTCAGCCCCTCGATTTCACCGCTGCGAATGCCTGCCGGTCAAAGCGTAAGCCCCCCCAAAAACAAACGCCTGTCACCCTCCTTGAGAGTGACAGGCGTTCAAAATCTGACACCAGATTGAAAGTAACTAGGCCTTGTAACGTTTGCGCAACTTGGCCTGGGGGATACCGGCACGTTCGCGGTATTTGCTGACGGTGCGGCGAGCGATCTTGACGCCCTGGGTCGCCAGTTTCTTGGCGAGTTGGGTGTCGCTCAGCGGGTAGGCGGGATCTTCAGCATCGATGATGTCACGGATCGCTTCACAAATGCTTTCGCGACTTTCGACGCCACCATCTTCACGCTCCACCCCACCGGTGAAGAGACGACGCAGTTCGATGACCCCATGGGGTGTCTGCATGTACTTGCCATTGGCGGAACGGCTGACGGTGGAGATGTGCACACCGGTGGCATCCGCCACTTCCTGCATCGTCAGCGCCTGAATCCGCGACAGTCCATGACGGAAGAACTCTTCCTGACGCTCGATCACCGCCTGGGCGATATCGAGGAGGGTGCGGCGACGCAGTTCCACCGAGTGGATCAGGGCGCGGGCACTCTCGACACGGGTCTTGATGTATTCCTCGACCTCCGGCTTCAGCTGCGGCTCCTCCAGCATGGCGGAACAGGCAGAAGAGATGCGCAGATCGGGCAGGCGATCACTGGCGAGACGGGCGACAAACTTTTCACCGACTTCATCGACGGCGATCTCCGGCACGATGCCGTGGTGACCGCGATCGGCGAAGGCGGATCCGGGGGCAGGATCGAGCTGACGGATGACATCGCACGCTTCCTGGACTTCTTCCATGGAGACGCTGAGTTTTTCCGCCATCTTTGGCAGGGCATTGGCGAGCAGATCATCGAGACACTCCTCGATGATGCGGTACTCGGTGCTGCCAACGACACTGTTCAATTGCAACAGCAGGCAATCGGAGAGATCCATGGCACCGATCCCCGGGGGATCGAGGCGGCGCACCACTTCGAGGGCGCGGGCCAGTACCGGCTCCGACTTGTTGGTACAGCGAGCGAAATCGGCCACATCGCCGATGAACCAGCCACGGTCATCGAGATTGGCGCAGACGATTTCACACGCCTGACGCAGGGCCGGGTCGAGTTCGAGCATCTGCAACTGACGCACCAGGAACGCCTCGAGGGACTCGGGGCGATCGACGGTGTTCATCAGTGCTTCATGTTTGGCGTCGGAGGCTTCCGAAGAACCGACCTGACGGCGCTCGCCGGTAACCGGGCGCTCCCAGTTGTCGACGATGTCCATCAGGCGACGGGTTTCATCGTCGACCTTTTCGGAAGTGTTTTCGGAGGGAGCATCGGCGGTGAAGGTCGGCTTCTCGACCAGTTCCAGGGCCGGATTCTCGGTGAACTCCTTTTGGATGCGCGCTTCCAGATCGGTCACCCCGAGCTGGAGGATGTCCATCGACAGGATGAGTTGCGGAGTAAGAGTCTGCTGCTGTTCAAGTCGGCCTGAAATGTGAAGACGCACACGTCCCCCTCTCCGATCCGACGGGCGGATCGCTGGTTCAGAAAAACCTTGCGAGAGACGTGGTGTGGGCGAAGAGGCCGCAGGGCCTCCCCTCGCATCCGAATTGTTTGCGGGGCAGCCGGTCGGGCTAGAGCGCGGTCGCGCCCATCGGATTCCCTGTGGCGGGATCGATAAAGACGCGATCGAGCGGGCGCTCGACGTACAGGTTGCCATCATCCGGCGCAAAGAAGATCCGCTGTCCTGAAGCGAGGGCCTCCACAAGCTGCTGGTGCATGCGCGGGCGTTCTCTCTCCAGTTGTCCCGAGAGCACGAGACGGCGAGCTTCATACGAAAAATCGTAAGCGTGATCGACGTCGTGCACCGGAAACTCCATCCCCGGGGCTTCCGCCCCTGCAGATTTCTTTGTCCGGCGGGCCCTGGGTGATCAGGCGGGCATGGCGTTTGCCACAAAAGCCCGTTTTGCCTGAAACACTTCAGACCCGCTGAAGACTACCTTTCTCCCGCCGGGAGCGTCAAACCGGGCGGGGGTCCTCTCCGTGAATCAGGAAAATCTTGCCGTCACCGATACGGCCGGTGCGGCCCTCCTTCATCACCGTCATCATGGCTTCCTCGGCGAATTCCGGCTCCACGAGCAGTTCGAGACGAATTTTCGGCAGGAAATCCATGCCGGCGTCATCGCCGGAATAACTCTCCAAATGATCTTTTTGCATGCCGTATCCGCGTACCTCCTGGGCGGTCACCTGCACAATTCCGGAACATCCCCGCAGGGCTTCCCGGGTCTGTGGCAATCGGTAGGGGCGGATGATGGCAACGATGCGATTCATGGGGTGGTCGATTCTCCCCCACTGATCTCTTGCCAGAGATCCTGCTCCTCGAGCAGCTTCTTCAACTCCATGGGAGGGGCATCCACCCGAAAGGAGATATCACGATCGCGGGCCTCACGGGCGAGGGCGACGATTCCCAGGGCTCCGGTCAGATCGACATCGGTCAGAGAAGCGAGACGCATCTCCAGATTGCGGGCCTCACCGATGGCTTCAAAGCCGACGTGTGCCAACTGTTCGACATTGCCCGCATCGAGGACACCGCGGATCTCGATGATCTGCAG
>JAPOLY010000026.1 GCA_029976805.1 bacterium | reverse complement strand
ACGGCGATTCCCCCCATGTTCGACTTGCCGCACTCAGCCAGTGGGACGACTACCAGGTGGAAAGACTCAGTCGCTTTCTGTCGACCGATTTTGCCAGCGAGGATTTCCCCGGATTTCTTTCACTCGTCAATGAAGTCACCCGATCTGCTCTCTTCAAGGATCCCCATTCACTACCCCTGATTCTCGATATGATCGGCGAGCTGGACTCCCTTGATCTCCGATTCTCTGCGGTGGTGGCAGGCATCGACTTCGCCTTTCAACAAAAGCGCTGGAATCCTCCCGCTCTTTCCAAGGTCCCTCTCACACTCACCCGGAATGATCTCCCTAAAGCCCTGTCGGTTGCTTGCCAGAAAATCGCCGCACAGCTTCTGATTTCCAAATCAGAGAAGGAGACTCTTCGACCATGGACTGAGCAGGAAAGAAGGTGGGCAAAATCCGGTGCCCGTGCTTTTGCCTCATCCTGTTCGTCATGCCATGGATCCGGCGGCCAGGGCTTGCCTGGATTGGGCCCCACTCTTCAGGGAAGTGAATGGTTGCTGGGAGATGAAGATGTTCCCATTCGAATCATTCTCGATGGCCTGACGGGCCCCATCACTGTCGAAGGAGAAGTTTGGGATCTGACCATGCCTGGCCATCGGGAAAACCCGAAAATGACCGATACAGAAATCTCCGCTCTCCTCACATGGATTCGCAGGCAATGGGGACATGGAGCCGACCCGGTATCCCCGGAAACAGTCCAACGGGTTCGGGAAGAAACCTCCGATCGCAAACAACCGTGGACCGCCGAACTGCTAAGGGAAGGCTCACGATGATCAGTCCTGTCCTGCTGCTGCTGTCGACCATCGGACTGATCTTTACCGAGCCGGACTCAGCACTCTCTTTGGATAAAGACACACTCCAGTGGCAAGATTTGACTCCCCCGGAGGACCTGAAGGGGTGGAAAGTGTGTTGTGGCCCAGCCAGCTATGAGGTCAGGGACGGTGTGGTCACAGGGACCACTGTTCCGGGAAGCCCGAACACATTCCTGATTACAGAAAAGAAATATGGCGACTTTGAACTCGAATATGAGTTCAAGGTTGACAGTCGATTGAATGCAGGAGTACAGATCCGCAGCGAAGTCATCAATCAACGCATGCGTGGCTGCCAGATCGAAATCGATATGGATGAAAATCGGCAACGATTCTGGAGTGCAGGAATATACGAAGAGGGTGATCGAGGCTGGCTCTGCGACCTGTCCAAGAATCCGGAAGCCATCGCTGCTCACAACATCGATGAATGGAATCATGTTCGTGTGGTCACGCGTGGAGCCATGATCGAAACCTATCTGAATGGTGTCGCTGCAGCGAAAACCTGGTGTGGTCAACGCCTGAAGGGGGTCATCGGTCTTCAGGTTCATGGCGTCGGTGCGGATCAGACCGAGCCTCTCAAGATTCAATGGCGACGGCTGAAAATCAGGGACCATGGTGAACACCAATGGATCACCATCCTGGATTCTTCCCAAACTCCCCCTCAGTTCACCGACGGGGGTACCTCTCTGCCCCTTTGGAAATTCACTCCCGACCCGGCTACAGAAAGCCTGAAACTCCGTCTCGATTTGAATGAGAAGCAGTCATGGAGCTTTCGTCAGGGGGACCTTTCCTACCAATTCAACGCCGCCGGAAACTCCTTCAGTTTCAGTTTTCCTCCGCTGACCAGAGAACAGGATTCAGGGCCCATGGGCGGCCTGGGATCCTCTCAGGCCAGGCTCTGGAGTCAGTCGCATATCTTCCTTCACAGGAACTCCTGGGGAGTCGGATATGAAATTCTGGCCCCCGGTAGATCTGGAAACTCCAGAGAAGTCTCCCGGTTCGGGCTTCCCCGACCCGGAAGCGGGGAGGAGTGGACGATCACCGCCTCTCCCGGAGCCCAGTGGCAAGTACAGGCCCTGATGCGAAAAACAGCTCCAAATAGCCCTCAAAAGCCCTGATTCGGCAGATGAGCAGTGGATTCTTCGGAAACCATTGCACCCCCAGAGGTGGACCGATAGACTTCCGGTTCGGTTAAAAACTCACGGAGGAATAATGAAGGTCAGGATCAGAAAGAGCGGAATCAAGCGCAAGCGTCAAGGATTTCGTGCCCGAATGAAGACCAAAGCCGGCCGCAAGCAGATTAATGCCCGTCGCCGCAAGGGAACCACTCGCCTGACGGCATGGGGCTAATCAGTTTCCAGCCGCGTTCCCATTAATTTTGAAATTGAGATCCAGTGCGTTCGCGCACTGGATTTTTTTTGTCAGGACTTTTTGGCCAGGATTCAGCTACCGAGAATGCTGTCGATGCGGTTCATGAAATCACCATCCGACTCGCCATGCATCCTCGAGAGAATATTTCGGGCGACATTTCTGAAATCGGTCGAGGATTTCGCTCCAGGCTCCTCGATCAGAACCATTTTCCCTCGAAGAGCCGCCTTTTCCAGGGCTTCATCTTTTCTCACTGCGCCGGCCCAGTGAAGCTCTTCGTCCTTCAAGACCCTTTGAAAATGATCGAACAATCGTCTGCCAGCAACCTGATCTTCCACCTCGTTCGGAACCAGCCAGCGAGACGGAGGTGATTCCAGATGACTGACAAATTGCAAAACCTTGATGGCATCGACCCGTGCCGTTGCTTCGGCATTGGTAATCACCATGACATCCTGACAATATTCTCCACAGAAATACTGATGGTGATCGATACCCGCACCAGTATCAAAAGCGAGAATATCGGTATTGTCTGAATTGGCCGTCAATATCTTCTGCAACTGACGATGGTCGCTGTCGGACAATTCCAATAACTGCGTTCCATCGTCTTTCTGGCCAGTCAGCAGATGAAGAGATCCATCCGGGTGATCGTCATCTCCACCCCAGTAACTGCGAGGAACCTCCACCAAAGCATCATCCAGTGAACAATCGCTGTTTAAAAGTTCACGAATTGTCCACCGGGGACTATCGACCGACAAATAGATATGCGAGTTGTGGGTATTCAGGTCGATATCGACCAGAATGACCCTTTTGCCCCTGCGAGCCCATTCCAGACATACTGCCACCGCAAGGTGGGTTTTTCCGGCACCGCCTTTACCGCTGGTGATGGTGATGGTCTTCATCTCGGACAAGGGACAACCTCTTTTCTCAACAGGGTCACCGGCCCGAAATGGACCAGCTGAGCGGCGTGACGCTATCATGCCTGATCAGGGCTGAACTTCCACCCACCATTCCAACTCCTGGGTCAACAGCCCCTCATCGTCTCGCAAGACCCAGGGGGTCGGATCCTTGATGGAACAACGCACCCGATGCCAGCCCGGTTCCAGATCCTTGGCCCGGAGCTGTGCAGCTCTCACCGTCTTTCCGGTCGGGTCCAGTCCGCTCTGGGAGCGACGCCAAACCTCGCCGAGTCGCTCATCATTAACCGCAGTCTGGCCAGTGGAACTCTCGCCACCGGCAGCGGCAGGTTTCTGCAATCCATAGGAGAGAACCCTCCAAACCACTTCCAGGTCATGAGTCCGTGGTTGGAGTGTCCAAACCTTGAGGATGATCTCCTCTTCGTCCTCTTTTTTAAGGACCAGTTCACCCGGCTCGGGCTCGACACGGTCGACAGGTCTCACGTTGCGATAGATCTGCTTCACCATGTGCTCCATGCAAACAACACAGAAACCACTGAGATCGCGCATCATGCACGACAACTGTGGGCGCCAGACGTGGTAGGGTTTGCGATCTCCCCCCTCAAAAAGACCGACAGTGCTGTTGTTCCACCAGCGGTCCTCTGCATCGATCCATTCCTGCCAGATCACCTTCGAAGCCACATCCGCCTTGTCGCTGCCATGCATCAAGTTGGGAGGTGCAGGGCGAGTGGCCACCACGGCATCCCTGGGCGGTGGAGGCTGTTTGTCCGGATCCTGACCAGGTTCATTGTCGTATTCATCATTGAGGCCCCCAAAGGAATGCCCCACCTCGTGGTGGACGAGACCGAGAGCACCCTTGGGCAAGCTGGTTACCCCCCCACCACCGGTTGCGACGCCCGCCACATCATTGGCAATGACGACTGTTTGCCGATCCTTGCCCGCCTCTCCCAGACGATCAGTGATCGAAAACACTTTTCCGGCATTGGAGGTCAGCACGTCGTAGCGAACCATGCAGCCAAGGGGGGTGTCCTTGCTGATCTCACCGGGTTCCCTGGAAACACCATTGTCGACTGACTGCAAGTGCACTGCGGAGCAGTTGAAGTATTGTTCGTATTCCCGGTAAGGATCGACGGAGAAAAGAAGTCGCTCACAGGTTTTGGCGTGGTTGAGAAACTGGGACTGCTGCTCGTCTGCCACCTGATATCCGTCACCGAGGATAAACAGATCGATCCGGTTTTTCGGATCCCCACTCTCTCTGAGGGGAACGACTGCCAAATAGGGGTCTGAGAGAAGCCTTCGGGCCTCTGCGGATTGCTCGGCATCGTCAGATTTGGCGATGACTTCGCGTAACATCTGATCCGCCAAACTGAAGCTGCCCTGCTCTCTGAGCAGTTGTGCGTAGTCGACGATCACGTCGATTTTCTGGGATTTTCTCAGGCGCTCTGCCTGGGCAATGGCCTCACGTTCCCGCTCTTTCTTGAGTCGCTTCTCCTCCAGAAGATTATCTTTTTCGAGAATCGTCACCAATCGGCCATCGTACTCGACAAACTCTGATCCGGTCGGAATCCCCGGACGGGCCTTCATGAGAATCGCTTCTGCAAGGCTCTCCCCACTCTTGCGCCGGTGCAAGTTGACCAGTGCACGGTGGAACCCCTCGTCATCTCCTGCGATTTCAGCGAGAAACACCAGCCCCATCACTCCCTCGACTGAGTGGGGAACGGCCCTGAACAGCGCAGACTTGTCGGTCGAAGTAACTTCAAGCCAGGTCTTTTCCAGATTCTGTTTTCCACCGGCGATCGTGCGTTGCAACTCCACACTTTCTCGAGTCGCTCGCAGTACTCTCATCGGAACCCCTGCAACCCGGACTTCCAATTCACCCCCGGCTGCACCTTCGATGAACTCCTCAAACATGGCCGTCAATGCTCCGGCCTTGACGAGCAGATCCAAAGCCTGAATGTGATCATTGGGTGGGAGGTCGAGGGAAAGTGCCCGATAGAGAACCGGAGAGAGGTCAGAGTAGCGACACTCCTCCAGATACCTTCTGGATCGGGCCAGCAGTTCGCTCCATTCACGAGGGGCCTTCACCCGCCGGGGAGGTTCCTTCAATTTGAGGTCTGCCATACCCTCGACCAGATCGGTCAGCATTCCCTCAAACTCATTGAAGCCCGCCAGACGCTGCCGGGAAGCGGCGACCAGTCGGAGTGCTTCGCCCGGTTTTCTCAGATTGAGCAGGCTTGTGACTTGTTCATCCAAAGTTCGAATCTCAGCTCTGGCCATGCGCCCGATCTGATCTGCCCTGCCCGTCCAATACCTCCTGCTGGCATCACCGGAATCGACTGTTGCGAGAAAACGGGCCACCACTGAGGCATTGCCAAACTCCTGTGCCAAGACCATGGGAGTGAGCAACTCTTCGAGGGCCTCCCGTCGTGTCAACTGCGTAGCACTTTTGACACCCTCAAGGGCTTCTGCGAGATCAAGACACGTCTTTGCAGCACGGCTGGAAGGTTGCCGCCTGGCGATGGACCGAAGTCCACCGATGGCATCCCAACCCATTTCTCCATCCGCCATTTCCTGTTCGAGAAGTTTCAGTGAAACTTCTCCATCGTCCATGGGTCCGGCAATCTGTGTCACGTCAGCGTTTGTTGAATCGGTTTCCTGTTGGGGCTGAACTTCCCGAACGATCTTCTTGGGGCCTGTGGCATACTCTTTGGCAACCAGTCCCACGAGAACCAGGAGTAGAATCATCAGTGTGATATCTGCAACCCGGTTGAGGGCAGAAGGGCCCGACCTTCTCGGGACGTAAGCACTCTCCTCATCCGGATTCGCAGCCACTGCAGATTTCTTCCCAGAGGAAGTGTTTGCCCCACGACTGCCTTTGGTACCTGTCGTGGCAGGTCGCTTTTTCGCAGGGTTCTTACGAACCGTCTTCGCTTGTGGAGAGCGGACTTCGATGATGGCTTCACCGATTTCAATCCGGTCGCCCGCACGAAGTCTGGCGGATTCGATGCGTTCTCCATTGAGATAGGTCCCATTTGAGGAACGCTTGTCGATCAGGCGAAAATCCTGACCATCAATTCTGATCTCCGCATGGACTCTGCTAATTTTGGCAATCTCAAGAGTGACAGTGCACTCATCGGATCTGCCGATGGTAATGGAACTGACGCCGGTAGTGGGAATCTGACGGGATCCACCACCGTGAACCAGAAACAGGTTCATGGAATCATCGGATTGCTGGGACATTGGGGCTCATTTCATTCCAGATCAGTTTCCATGAGCGAGCCCCCCATTTCCAGACTCAAACCCGTCTAAATGAGCCCCAGATCCCGTCGCAGTTCAGTGATGAGGCCCTCATTCTCCAGATCGATAACCGGATCTGAATCGTATTGCTCAAAGAAGAATGAGCCGGGCAACTCATCGGGAATCTCCAGCTTCTTGCGGATCTTCTTCTCTGCCGGTACGAATCCGCGCTTGGCGAGACGAACGAGGGATTCACCAATGGTTCCCTGAAGACCGCAGACGAGGACCACCGCTTGATCCGGCCCCAGAGATCCAGAGGGGATTCCCATTCTTTCTTCGAGAACTTCGAGGGCGTCTGCCTTGAATCGATCCTCTGCCCTGCCGTGAAGACCATCCCATTCCGGATAATCGGCAGGTCGGCTGACTGTGGGCAGATAAAGGAGCCCATGCTCACTGGAGAGATCTTCCAGTTCGCGTCGATAACCCAGATCGCCGGGCCTGGAAGCACCGTGAATGATGCAGGTCCGGTCCATCGCGCTCCCTCCATTGCGTGTCCAGTCATCGCGAACGATGGAGACGAAAGGAGCCAACCCGGTTCCGGCACTGACCAGAATACGCCAGCGCTTGTCGTCCTCACCCACTGTTCCGGGAATGGTGAAGTGCCCTTTCGGCTTGGGACGCAAAAAGACCCGGTCTCCCTGCTGAAGTTTGAAAAGGCTGTGTGTCAGGGGATTTTTGGATTCAGGACTTCCGACTCGACGAATATAGAACTCGACATGACCACGCTCTGCAGGTTCGGAAGCGATGGACATCGGTCTTTGAACTCCTCCGAGCTCTGGCTCATCGACATTATTGACGCCGATCACCATGTATTGGCCGGGGACAAACCAGTCTCCATCCGGAAGAGGATCATCCGGACGAACCCTGAAAATCGCCAATTCTTCAGAAAAGTCTTCCCGTTTTTCGATGGTGGCATTCAGATCCAGAACTTTGGCCATGACCCCGCCCTCCAGAAATCGGATTCCCGCTTCAAGTTGCCAGCAGCAACAGGATCGAGTGTCGATCGGGAAACCTGCCGGGTCAAGAGCCGGAGAATCGGACTAGAGGCAGTCTGCTTCACAAGTCAGGGGGTCGTCCGTCACATCGCTCCCACAAGAACCGTAAGGCTCAGGCAATGGATCACCGGACACGAATAATGCATCCAGCAGTGTAATTGCGTCTGAGACGTTGAGGGCTCCATCGTCATTGGTGTCAGAAGAATCTTCGCAAGACGGTGCGTCAGTCCCGGGAATGAATAACCAGGCAAGAATCTGAATGGCATCTGCAATGTTGGCCGATCCAGACCCATCCACGTCGCCTCTTCGAAATTCGGAACTGGGCAATGGTGCTGCTCCGAGGGCTCCCATATCTGTCAATGTCCCATCCACATCGAGGGGCAGGAGTGGATTGCCATTGTTCAAACAGGGTGACCCAGACTCGAGAGTGTAAATGCCATTTTCGGCATCTGTGAAAAGGGGATCCGCATCGATGCTGTCAACGGAAGTCACCGCCGTCGCTGACAGATTTTCCACACAGGAATAGGTCACCGAGGTTGATCCGGGAATGGCGACGATACTTCCACCCGCTCCCGCCATGACGATGCTCGAGTCGATGCGTACTGCTTCAATCCCTGAGTTGTTAACACTGATGGCCTCGGCACTGCCAATATCGGTCAGGCCAAAAGTGCACTTTTCAATCAACAAATCGAGCGGGTTGAAACTGATTGCCAGATGACTGCCGGCATTGGTTGCGAAATTATTGTGAAACACGCAACCCCTGATGACTTGAGTTTCCTGATTGGACCCTGAATCGAGAAGAATCGCTCCTCCTGAACTCCCGCCCAGGTTGTCCCTGAATATGGAGCTCTCTATCGTCGCTCGGGCCTGGTCAGAAACCACCACAGCTCCCCCAGAGATGGGAGAGCTGTTGTTTTCAAAGAGACAGTTCTCGATTTGGGCTTCCGAATCGAAATAAATCCAGATCCCCCCCACAGCCAGATTTGAAGCGTTTCCAATCATTGTTGTATCGCTGATAGTAATAGAACTCTCTTCACAGAGAATTCCACCAGCAACGACTTCAGCAACATTGTTTTCAAAGAGACAGTTGAGTAGCGTCGCTTCTGCTGAATTGTTCAAACACATTCCGCCACCGGAATCTGCGGTGGAGTTGTTGCGAATTACCACGGAGTCCACCGTGACAATGCCGAATGTGGGGCCTTCAATATGGATCCCTGCCCCAGAAGCAGCAGTGTTATTCTCGATAATGCAATTCCGGATCGTCGGATAGGAATTCATAATCAGGATTCCACCACCGAGTAAACCATTGGCGGTCTGGGTTCCCCCTCCTGATTGAATGGTGAAACCTTCGAGTGTCGCTCCTGAAATTTCTCCAGAAATGAAACTGACCACTGATCCATTTCCGCTTCCAACCAGGCGGGTCACTTCGGGACCTTCACTGGAACGAACGATGATGTTTTTTCCGTTGAAGTTGATCGGAGCCGGCCAATCCCCTGGAGAGACGATAATTTCATCTCCCTCAAGAGCCAGATCGATGGCGGTATTGATTTGGGGGACATCTTGAGGGACGAGAATCTCCGCCGCATTGGCAATCCCCTGCCAGCACAGAGAAACGCACACCACGACCATCCGGGCGTATCCTGAAACAGATCTGACCCTGTGATTCATACATTTCCAGTGGGTCTTCCCCGACATCCGCTTTCCTCCCAATAAAGTCACAGCAGGGCTCACCGGGCTTTGAAGAGAGCGAATAAAGACTCTCGATTGCCAGTCAGTCCATATAATCCTGAATATCCGATAATGTTACAATTGGCACGTATGGGACTCCACTGCATTCCGGACTTTCTCCCATTTTTAGGTAAGGCTAAAATTATTTTTTGCCAAGGTTAAAACTTGATCCTGAGGGGCTTTGATTTGAAGATCGGGCTATGTGTATTCATCCGATCATTCAACAGGTTTCAGATCTCCTGAGACCACTGTGGCAGAAGGCCATTTTTTCAGGCCTGCTTCTCGTGGTTCCCATGGGGTTCCTCGCGCTGCCGACTCTGGCTGGCTGCAAGGGCCCTGAACCGGAATCTTCCACCGATGTCCTGAAAATTTTGTGTACGACCGAGATGCTCGCTGAACCGGTTCGCAGACTGGTTCCCCCTGAAATCCAGGTCGAGCACCTCATGGGGAGCGGAGTCGATCCCCACCTGTACAAACCGACCCCCAAAGACCTGCGTAAAATCCTTCGTGCAGATCTGGTTTTCTACCATGGACATCACCTCGAAGGACGCATGTCAGAGATGCTCTCTCAGCTCGAAGAAAACTCACCCACCGTCAAGGCGATTGCCATCTGTGAGAAGGTCCCTGCAGGGGATCTGATTCTGGACGAGTCCGGTACCGTCGATCCGCACTTTTGGCTCGACGTTCCCTTGTGGCTGAAAGTTTGCGCAAGCCTCAAGTCGGCTTTGCTGGAGTCTGGACAACTGCCCATTGATGACTTGAACCGCAGACACTCCGAATTGGTCTCGGACCTTGAAGCTTTGCATCAAAGCGTCATTTCCACTCTTGCATCTATCCCATCAGCGAAAAGGGTTCTCGTCACAGCGCACGACGCTTTTGCCTACTTCGGAAACAGGTACGAGTTCGAAGTTCACGGGATTCAGGGCATCAGTACTGAGTCGGAACCCTCACTGAAAAGGGTCAACCAACTGGTCAAATTGCTCAGTGAAAGAAAGATTCCAGCCATCTTTGTCGAGTCAACTGTCCCGGAGCGAAATGTGCTCGCCCTGATCGAGGGTTGCCAAAAACTGGGGCACCAGCTGACCGTGGGTGGAAAACTTTACAGCGATGCTCCTGGTCCTCCTGAGAGTGGTGCAGACAGCTGGTCAAAAATGGTGAGACACAATGCCCAAACGATTGCTGAGGGTCTGAGATGAGCGAAACAGCCATCGAAATCCATGATCTGACCATGGCTTACCGGGAGAAGCCGGTTTTGTGGGATATCGATGTAGAGATTCCCAGGGGCTCTCTCTGCGCTGTCGTCGGCCCCAATGGTGCTGGAAAAAGCCCCCTTCTGGGCTGCGTTCTGGGAACTCACCAACCCGCCAATGGTTGGATCAAAATTTTTGATGTCCCCAGTGATCGATCCGACGAACTGATCGGGTTCGTTCCCCAACGTGAAAGTGTCGATTGGGATTTCCCGGTGCAGGTTCTCGATGTGGTCATGATGGGAACTTACCGCAGATTGGGCTGGTTTCGCTGGCCCGGTAAGGCGCAGAAAGACTGGGCAATGGAATGTCTTTCCGCTGTCGGAATGGCTGACCTTCACTCACGCCAAATCGGAGAACTTTCAGGTGGGCAACAACAAAGAGTCTTTATAGCAAGAGCACTCGCCCAAGACGCAAAAATCATCCTGATGGACGAGCCATTTGCAGGTGTCGATGCCGCAACTGAAGAGACGATTCGAACGGTTCTCGCAGATTTGAAAAAAGATGACCGAACTGTCGTCATCGTTCATCACGATCTGCAAACCATCGAAGATTACTTTGACCATGTCTTGCTCTTGAACCTCAGACTCGTTGCCGCTGGTCCCACAAAAACAACCTTTACCCGCGAAAATCTCCTTCGTACCTATGGTGGTCAATTGACCCTTTTGGATGAGGCAGCAGAAGCGGTCAGGAGAATCCGCTCGGGCCGATCGATCAGGAAATCGGGAGACCTCTAATGCAACCCAATACTCTGGTCGTCCTTCTGGGGACTACGACTCTTGGATTGTGTTGTGGATTGGTTGGAAGCCTGCTGCTCCTGCGAAAAAGAGCCCTCCTCGCCGATGCCCTGGCCCACTCCACACTTCCTGGCATCGTTCTCGGATTTTTGATCGCTGGCAGCCAATCCTATTGGGCCCTTGGCCTCGGAGCCTTACTCACCACCTTGATGGCGGCACTTCTCGTATCAAGGTTGCCGATCCTGACCCGCATTCGGCAGGATTCTGCCACAGCCTCGATTCTGGGTATCTTTTTTGGCGCAGGGATTGCCTTGTTGAGCATTGCCCAACGATCTGGCCCCGGCGCATTTTCTGCAGGTCTGGATCACTTCCTCCTCGGCCAGGCTGCCGGAATGCTTCAATCAGAGGCCATCACCCTGACCCTGTCAGCCGCTGTGGTGAGCTTCATTATGATCCTTCTCCACAAGGAATTACTCGTCAGTTGTTTTGACAGTTCCTTTGGAAAAGGCATCGGAATGTCGATGGGGCGAATCGACCTACTGGTCATGCTGATTCTGGCGGTGACGATCGTCATCTCTCTGCCCGCAGTGGGTGTGGTTTTGACCGCAGCATTGATCGTCATCCCGCCGGCCACCGCAAGGTTCTGGACCGACCGATTCAATCGTCTGCTCACTATCAGTGGAATGCTCGGTGCAATAGCTGGAGCTGCAGGAACACTCTTGAGTTCATTCAGAGTCGACCTTCCTACCGGCCCGGTCATCGTCATCTGTGCAGCGACCCTGTTTTCCATTTCTCTGGTGGTGGCACCACACAAGGGTCTATTGGGAAAACGTCTTCGCTGGATTCAAAGAAAACAGCGCAGGGAAATGCAACGCATCCTGATTTTCCTCCATGAAAACCTGCAATCGGGAAACGACTTTGTCGCGAGAGAACGAATCCTGGCAGGCTCACTGAATGCCAGTTCTTCGGCACTGAGACTGTGTATTCTCTACGGGTATACAGAGATGGCAGGAACCCACATCCGATTGACCACAGAAGGGATTCGCCGTGCAGAAAGATCGATCTCTGCACGGGATCGCTGGATTCAATGGCTCGACAGTGAAGCAGAAATCGACAGAAATCTGATCGACCTTGATGAAGAAGATATCGAAAAATTGCTCGATCGAAAATCGATGGAAATTCCTCCTGTCGATAAAGGGGCAGCCCTTTGATCGATATCCTCATGAACCCGGCTATGCTCGACATTCTTATCGTTGCTATTCTGGCTGCGGTAACTTGTTCCATCGTCGGCGTCCATTTGACCCTCCGAAACCGGGCCATGCTCGGCGATGCCATCGCCCATGGCGTTGTTCCTGGCCTGATCCTTGGCTTTATTTTTACGGGAAGCCGTGAAGTAGCACCGATGTTTATCGGGGCCGTCATCGCTGCTCTGATCCTTTCCTTGATCGCTGACTGGCTAAAAGAACGCGCAGAGATGGATGGTGGGGCAGCACTGGGAGTGGTCTTCACCACTCTTTTTTCCGGTGGCATCATCCTGATTGAGCTATACACCCGGGAGATCGATCTGGACGCCAGCTGTGTTCTTCATGGCCTCATTGAGTTCACCCATTTCCAGCGGATGGAACTCTTCGGTTGGTCCTTGCCCAGATCGATCGTCACCATTTCCATTGCACTCGCCCTGAATCTCGGAGCACTGCTGCTCTTCTGGAAGGAATGGAAAGTTTGTGCTTTTGATCCCAGCCTTGCACGATCTACCGGGTTACCGGTCCGTCTGCTGGAAAGAGGGCTTCTGGTACTCGTGGCGATCACTGCCGTCTCCTGTTTTGAAGCCGTAGGCTCGATCCTGGTAGTAGCGATGATTGCAGTCCCCCCGACGATTGCCGGAATTCTGTGTGACCGTTTCGGTTCGATGATCGTGGTCAGTGCTTTGACTGGTTTGATTTCAGCAGTGGCAGGAACACTCTCTGCCGTCTACGTGGTCGACTCGAATGTCCCCGGAATGATCGCGCTGACCTCAGGCTTACTGTTGGGGATCGCGGTCCTGCTTGCCCCCCAGAGAGGAATCCTGCCTGTCGCTTTCCGTCTGTCTATGTGGCGAGTACGTGTTGCCAGAGAAGACCTGCTTGCGGACTCACTTCAACTTTCGGAGAGTGATGAAAAACTGACCACTCCAAATTTGATCAGCACCACCGGATTTGCATGGATTCAGCTGGTCCTTGTCGGTTTTATTCGTGATGGAAAACCCAGAGGAAAAGGCAAACGCATAGCCAAAACACTGCTCAGAAAGAGAAGCCTGTGGCAACGATTTGCCTCTGAGCGATTGGGACTGCCACCTGATCACCTTGAGGGACCTGCCCACAGGATTGAGCACCATCTGGACGAATCCCTGATGGTCATGCTCGAAGAAGAAGAGCAAACCGGCAAATCAAATCCGAAAACCGGTTCTTAACCGATTCAATGACCTTGCTGCTGGCAATGATGCTTCGCGTTACCCGACCTTTGTCACACTGATAGAGCGTGCCAGCTTTCCGCTGATGGCAAAAGCCGAATCTTGCCCCGGTAACTTCAGAAGAACTGGCCCCCCGGCTGGCTCTCTCGATTCAACAGTGACGACGACTCCTGGACGGACTCCTCTTTCACCCAACCAGTGCAATACTTCCGGAAGCGCATCCTCCACTCGAACAATCTCCAGACTTGTGGCAAGCGGAGCCAAGTCCAAAAATAGATCCTGACGCGTTGGCAAAACCCCTTGCCTGTCAGGAATCGGCGATCCATGGGGATCCCGATCAGGAAAACCGAGAGCCTCTTCCATACGACAGATCAAATCTTCACTGACTGAATGCTCCAGTCGCTCAACTTCAGAATCGACTCTGTCCCAGGGAACCCCAAGTATTTTTGAGAGGTAAGTTTCAAGAATGCGATGTCGACGAACAGTCTGAACGGCCAGCATTCGACCTTCAGACGTCAACCGAACGCCCCCATATCTTTTATGGTCCAGCCACCCACGATCACACAACTGCTGAACCATGCTCGTGGCAGATGGTGGAGATACTCCGACCCGCTCTGCCACAAGGCCTGTAGGTATCCAATTGGAATCGTCATCCCCCGCAAGTTTCCAAATTGCCCGCAGATAGTTCTCTTCAGATTCGCTCGGCAAATACCCTCCGGAGTGAAAATTGGCTTCCGCTTTGGGACATACTGTGATGTCATTGGTTATTGTAACCGGAGACTGGTGTGGATTCGGCCCCATCAGTTCTGGCAGAATGATGACATGTGCATAGGCAAAATCAAATGCAGAGCCTGCACAGAAGGGAATTGACCATGACTTCCGGAAACCCCCATTCGCAAAACCGATCAGTGGTTGACCTGAAGTATCATTTCAACACCACCGTCAAGGTTCGACTGCCCGAGACTGATGCCATGGGAATAGTTTTCCATGGAAACTATTTCACTTACCTCGAAGTGGGTCGAGTCGAATATTTGCTCAACCTGGGACTCGCGGAGGGATTACGCCCGATCCGAGACTTTGAAAACGTAGTCGTCAACGCACACCTTGATTTCAAATCACCTGCAAGACTTCACGATGTTCTCTCGATTGACGTCTGCACACAGGAGATCCGGCACAGTTCGTTCACCTTTGCTGTCAGAATCCGTCACAAGAGCGAAAATCGCCTGATCGCCAGTGGTTGGACGACCCATTGTGCCATCGATGAAAACTTCAACCCGATCGAGGTTCCGGAGAGCTTTCGGTCCACCATTTCGAAGTACGAAGGATGGGGATCCTGAGGATGGCGAGCATCTTTTCAAAAATCATCGCCGGTGAGATTCCCTGCCACGAAGTCTGGCAAGATGAAGACCACCTGGCATTCATGGATATCCGCCCGGTTCAACCTGGGCATTGCCTCGTGATCCCAAAGGAAGAAATCAGCCATGTGACGGATCTGTCACCGGAAGCCCATTCCAAACTCTGGGCAGCGGTCCACCATGTTGCTGGAAAATTAAAGAAGGCCTCGGAGTGTGAGCGGGTGGTGTACATGGTCGTAGGGTGGGAAGTCCCCCACGTCCACGTACACCTGATTCCCACAAATTCAGCAGGGGATACCGGATTCCCGGATCCATGCGAGTTCGATCCGGCCCACTTCCCCGAATGGGCACAAAAGATCCGCTCAGCTCCCGCTTCCTGAGTCAGTTCTCAAGGACAACTTGAGGGCGTCTGACAATTGGGTAATGCGTCCGTATCGGTCGGATCAATGCCACACCCTGGATAGGGCGCAGCTGGAGGAGCATCTCCGCCAAACAGGAACCCGACAATCCCCACAGGGTCGGCAATGTTGACGCTGCCACTGTCTGCAAAATCCGCGGCGTCCACACAACCGAGGGCAAACCCTTCAAACAGATACTGAAGCACGGTTACGGCATCTGAAACATCGACGCTTCCGTCACCATTGGCATCTCCACGACGGAAGACTGGTCCCTCGAAACAGACCTTTTGGAAGATCTCGAAATCATCGACTCCCATCTCAACGATGGAACCCGGGTCCGCGTCGGAAGCGGAAAACCGCAGTTGAACCGTCGAAGTCAACAGAATGAAAGATTCGACCCGGAAGGAATGGAAAACCCAACCTCCATTGGTATCGGGGCCACTTTGGGGACCGAGAGTTTCCACTTCAACCCAGTTGGTCAGATCATTGGAAATCTCGACTCTTGCACTGTCCGTATAAGGGGCCGCGCCTGTTCCGTTTGAGTACCAGCGCCAATAGGAGATTTCCACAGGGTTAACAGCATTGGCATACTGACTGAGATCAAAAATCGGCGTCTTCAGGGTCGTCACACCCCCATCAACATCGTTTTCTCCCAGTGATCCCCCAGGGGAACCCTGACCGGTCACCCATGCCACTGCACCGCCGGTTCCGTTACCAGATTCGGGTTGGGCTGCCGTTCCGATAGGATCTACCCGCACCCAAATCCCCGTTGTCGCAGTATCGGTGGGCTCTCCCACTGTCCAGCCAGTATCGGTTTCCATATCGTCGGAAAAATTCACAGAGAACTGGCTGATCACTTCAAGGCTGAAGGGTGCTGTCGCCCCTGTCTCCGGAAGCAGAAATTCCGTGCCCACTTGATCGAGGAAGCGGAAGTAGAATTCCACCGGATCGCCACAGCCCTGTCCCGAGAGTTCTACGATAAATTCCGTCGAGCCCTGCCATGAAATGGGAACGGACGTAAATGCCCCAATCCCCTGACGGTAGAAAAGTTGACCCGAATCCGGGTTCACTGCCGTCGTTCCGGGAAGAGCCGAAATTCGAATCGTTTCCGGGACATTCGGAGTCAGGTTTGCGGGCAATCCCTCCGGCAAAACCAGGGTCAGCGGAGGTGGAATCGGACAATCGATCGAATGATTGCCAAAGACGTTACAAATCAGATCGAAGTTGGGCGTACCGTTGCCAAGATTTCCGTCGTCGTCATCGAGAATGAGTACCTCGATGGCCGTCTCGGGATGGGCACTTGAATCTCCCACACCTCCGATAGTAACCAGAGACCAATCAACAAACAGTTGCTGAGTGAATTCCAGACCCTGTTGACTTCCAAGAACGGTCCCGAATGATTCTCGCAACAGCCAGAAACAGGATCCCAAAATCTGCCCACAGGTGTGTACCGAGGTAGTCGGACACGGGTACTGAATATTGGCAGCAATAGGATCCCGTACCTGTGTTCCTGGACCCAGAAAACCTCTTCCGATGATCGGGTCATCGAGAATCAGCATGCTGACTACGTCAGAGAAGCCTTCGCCAAAACCACCTTGTGCCAATCCGAGTCGGTTGACGATGAAATGCCCATACTCATGAGCCACCACACTGGCAAAGCTGGTGTTGACACAACCTCCTCCCTCTTGGAAGAAGTTGATACTTTGCTCACCTGGGCTGAAGAACGCATTACACGTGTCGGTCAGATTGACATTGGCTGTCAACGACACATCAATGCCGGGATTGCCACTGGTTCGGGAACGAATGAAATCATGAGTCACGTGCGTGTAATGGTATGCGTTACACTCAGCGACGGTCAGTGGATCATAGACAGGGTTCATCACCAAATTGGCTGGTCCTGGAGGGGTCACGTTCAGTGCCGCGGAAAGGTTCGCTCCGCTCACATTGATGACCGAGCACCAAGTTCCACTCAGATTGGCGAGAACCTGAACTGGATCAACACCACCATGGGGGATCACAAAGGAACCATCCGTCTGTGAGACAGCACTCGCACCGCCACTGATTCCCACATTGAGCCCCTGGAGAGGTGTGGATTGCGGTGGGTTCGAAGCCGTATCCGGCTCCAGTCCCGGCGTGATCTGGGCAGTGACTGTCCCCTCCACATCCGCGTGGAGGATTTGGGTTTTGACTTCAAGAATCAGCCCGGTTTCCGGGTCGACACTGATCGCCCAGTCCTCCGCCTGCTCCGGTCGAAGACCCGTAGCCACAATTCGGTACACCTTGCGGCCCTCATCTTTTCGGGAAGCGCTCGGCTCAATCAGCAATCGGGGCTCTTGCCACTTCAGCTCCGAAGATCCGGTCCACTGATCGCGGGCCATTCGCAAGGCCTCCTCGGGAGTCCGCAAGACTTCAGCGTAACCGCTGACGGGCTCCAGAGAGATATGGGCAGCCGCGTACACCAGCGACCTTTCTCCGGTGACAGAATCAGGTCTGGTCAGAAACCGGATAGCCGAATTTTCCACCGGAATTCCATCGATGATCTGCCTGTAGGCCAAAACGGTAGCGTCACGAGTGGGAAGATCTGAGGCAAAGAGAAGTTCCAGATCAGACGGAAACAAACCCAGCGCTGCGGAGTGATCACGTAGAAAACGATCGACCACCTCTTCATCGGTGGTGCCCCAGGCAAAGGGAGCACCAAAGAGATAGGTTCGACCCCATTCATCCCTTTCGGCCATGACCTCAGGGTGCAACTGGAGGAACCCTCTCAGGGCAGTGTCCACCTCTTCTGCGTGTGGACGCTGGTTCCAGTCTCCTTCGGCAGAGACCTGACCCTGAAGCGGAATCGCCCCACTTACAGTTAAGAAAACTGCGAATAGAAGGCGCATCCACAATGTGGAATTCACCATTTGATTAAATTTAAAGGATCCAATTCGATCCGTCATGCTGCCATCCCCCCGCCTCGCTGTGTCAGAACAGTTTAAAGTCACAACCAACACAAAGGTGCACAGGGAGGTGAAATCTGGAATGAGCCTCAATCATGTGAACAGGGTCTGCAGGGATCGTTATTATTGAGCAAGAAACTCAGTGAGTCCGATTTCAGAATCCAAATTCAACGGAGATAGAAGTCCACTCTTTCGGTGTAAAATTCAATTTGTGCACCAATTGGCATCATATCGGGTCGGAAAGTCCAGTGATACCAACATCATCTCGAGAGTTGGGAACAGGTCACCAGTTTGGAGTGGACACATTCTGGCCTCAGGGACAAACAGAGAATAACTGACAATCCAGTGCATCGAAGGTGAGATCTGGACCACAAGGTCCACCCACTGGAACCCCTCCACCGCCGAAGAGCGAAGAGAGCATCAGGATCGCATCCCCGACGTCCACCCGTCCGTTGTCATCTGAATCACATGCGTCTTGGCAAACAAAGTTGGTGGCTGCACCAAATAGGACTTCCAACAGCTGTACTGCGTCGCTGAGGTCATTTGAACCATCCGCATTACAATCCGAAGGAATGTAATCACTGTTGACCGGAGGAGGTGGAGGCCCTGTGTTGTCACACTCCAATACCCGAACCTCAACCAGATCGACCCCCGCTTCGACGATACTGCCCCCACCCAGATCGCCGGTGTGGAAACGCAATCGTACAGAATCGGTGGAGGAACTCCCGGGCTCCACGGTGAATGAATTTTGGAACCAGCCACCACCCGCCTGTGGATGCCCTGGGCCAATTTCCTCAATCACTTCCCATGTGCTGCCTCCATCGAGGCTTTTTGAAACTGTCAGAAAATCATCCGGAGTACTGGCAGAGGCGTTGTTACAGAACCAGCGCCAATAACTGATTTCCTGACGGACCACTGGGTCCAGTGCAAATGCGTCCGTCGTCAGGGTGGTGTCACCAAAATCGATGTCCTCTGCACCAAGCGATCCTCCAGGCTCTCCCAGCCCGGTGAAATACCCGGCGGAATCACCATTGGTGGAAGGCACTCCAGAGGATGGCTGGGCGGCTGTTCCCACCGGTACTCCCCACTCCCAACGTCCAACCAATGCCGTATCCGATGGCAGAGAAGTGCTCCAGCCAGGATCGGTCCCCAATGACTCCTCCTGTGCAAGCGCAGTTGAAGTGGCGACCAGAGTGGAGAGAGGCTGATTCGGCCCCAACGCAGGATATTGGGTAACAAATCCACCCTGATCAGGAACCCTGATGTACCACTCGAGTGAAGTCAGGCAGGTTTGGGGAGGAATGACCCCCTCCAAGCGTGAGTTGGGAGCAGCCTGAAGTGGAGTACTGTTCCAAATCGAGCTTCCTTCCTCACGATATCGAATCTCCGATTCTCCCGCAGCCGGGGTAGACGAAATTGTCTGCCAGTTGACCACCACCGGATTATCGACTTGAGGTGGCATCAGGTCAGCGGGGCCTTCAATGAGTGTCAGGATCAGTGTGGCCAAATCTGGGCAGGCCAATCCACCGGCGTCCGCTGCTGCACAGATTTGATTCCAGTGAGGAGATCCATTGTTCAGATCCCCGTCATCGTCATCGGCTGTCAAGACTTCCAGAATCATCTCATCGCGAATTGGATACCCATTTATTCCACCCATGGTCAGGGCGGACCAATCGACAAAGAGCTGCTCCAGTACCTGTTGGCCCACTGTCGCACCCAGATCG
This sequence comes from bacterium, assembly GCA_029976805.1. Lineage (GTDB taxonomy): Bacteria > Planctomycetota > UBA8108 > UBA1146 > UBA1146 > UBA12191. Next base: position 15,182 of record JAPOLY010000026.1, on the reverse strand, counting down.
GTTCTCAAATTATTTCCCAGATTAAACCAGAACTTGCCGAGGGCCTGACCACAGAAATGGATACTGGATCCACAGGGAACAGTCACAGAAGAACCGGAAACATTGCGAACATGATTTCCGGATCCGGCAAAGTCCCTGCCGATGATTCCATCCTGGAGATACACGATTGCCAGAGCATCGCCGTATCCTTCACCAAATGCACCTTGAGACAAATTCAGGGAGTTGACGACGTGGTGCCCGAACTCGTGCAAAACAACACTCGAATAAGCGCTGTCGACACAACCTCCGCCCGCACGCAGAAAGCGCAGAAGTTGCTGGGATGGGTCGTAATACGCATTGCAAGTTCCAGACATCCCCGTCGTCGCATTGACTGGTGATGACATTGCGGGAAAACCACCAGCAGATTCCATAAAGAGTCGATACCCCTGATCGACGTAGTGAAAAGCATTTAACTGGGCGATGAGATTGGGGTCTCCGCCGCCGTTAAAGACCAGATCCAGATTGGGTCCTGAAGCTTGTTCAGAAACAGTCATGGCTGAAGCGATCTGACTGCTAACCCCTCCCCACTGACCCTCCAGCTCCGCCATTACAGTGAAACTGTTTTGAGAAGAACTCAGGGAGTAATCGCCATTCATATTCGCATGGGTCGTGGCTCCCCCACCGGTCAACCGGACTCCGCTGATCGATTGAATACTGGTACCTGCACTTCCTTGAGGTCCAGTTCCAGAAGTCCGCTCGGCAAAGATCGAACCACTGACGTCCAATGAGCAAACGACCTCCTCAACAGCGATTCTTTGCCCACTCAATGCGGAATAGTCGACTCTCAATGTACTGTGAAGACTCTCATCGAGAGAACTTCCATAAAAAACCCACGCCAGTTCAGCATGCTTATCCTCACCCCGGAGATACTCCAGTTTGGGCACGCTCCATTTGCGTTCAGGAAAGTCAGCGTCGGGGTCGAGCAAATTTGCGGAATAGAGATCCGATTCCGAATGCGCAGCTTGCCATTCGACTCCGACGAATGCTCTGTACTGACAGAACCAGCGACCATCGTCTGCCTGGACCATCCACATTCTTCCAACAGACTCACGAACCGGCACCCCGCCAAGAGTCTGGGTCCATGCCAGTACAACACCCCTGCCCGGTAATTCCCGAACCCATTCCAACTCAAGAGTCGCTGCCGTCGCCTCCCCCAAATGGAGAGTGGCATCTGCAAGGGCTGCGGAAGAGAGAGAACTCGCAGCTGGCCCGTTACCTGACTTTTGAAGAGTCAGTGCTGAGGCAAACAGCGATTCCGAACAGGGAGCGAATACAATTGTAGCCGTAATGATCGACAGAACCTGTAAGGATTGGCTCAGAAGAACTCGTGGACTTACTTCATGCGTTCTCGGGAAAACCCGGTCCAAAACGCAAACTAATAAGTATTTCACCCAAATAGGCAGGTGTTTAAAAATCCCCAACAAGAGTTCCTACATAAGTATGGCGCTAAGATAATAAGTCCCGGGTTCCTCGCCTTGGCCGCTCGAACCGGAACTTTAAATTTGGGTATTCCCTGTCACATGTTCCTAATGTATCCGGTGTTAAGACGCGGTGCGACAGCCTAAGCAAAAATCAGATCAATCCGTCCGAGACTGCTTCAGCACCCACAAGATACATATTTGTAATGACTTATAGAAAATTAGCGGGATTTGAGCCTGAATCTGGATACCGCCATACTCAACCAACTCACGATCATTCCAAATCCGCCGACGGGAGCCACCGCTCCCCAGAATGACGCCCCCCCCAGTGCCAGCATGTAGACCGCCCCACAAAAAACCGCAGTAGATACGGCCATCATGACGCCCTGAAAACGCATGACCGGGGTCGTTGAGCAACAAATCCAGATCCCGATCGAATGCCAAAACAGAATCCGCGTTGCAGTCGCAAACTGTCTGGAAGCATCTGCATCATGCCACTGGTCCTTTAACAGGTGTGCGCCCAATGCTGCGCAAATCACGGCCAAGGCAGCATAGAAGAAAGCCACTGATTCCAGAAGACGGATATTCATGACGGATCTACCACGGCAGCCTCACTTCTGGCTCGTGTGGCAACAAACAGCCATTCATGAACTTCATCGGCGGACCTTCCAGGAGCCGGACGGAAAGTTCTATTCTGCTCCCCCTGCTCTTGTGGTTTTTGTGCATCACTCCGAAATCTCCGGTAAGGAATTTCCATCAGTGTTACCGAAGATGAGCTATCGGTTCCTGACCATTCCTGAAGAATCTGCTCCAACTCGGATCGATCCAAAATACCTTCTTCGCTGTAGGAGAAGACGACAATGTCAGCCTTCGCTTCTATCAGCAATTGACGCATTGAACGGAAGCACTCTTCCCCTCTTCGACTGCAAAGTGGGGAAGCCTTGTCTTTCCACGGAATCAGTCCCGTTTTCCCATAAATGGAATCTTCGAGACGTTGGTCTGACTCTTCATGGGGCAATAGGGATATGATTTCGGGAAGGTGATAATTGGCCGGATACTGACGCTGATTATAGGGCGGATCAACGTAGAGCAACTCGCATTCGACTGAGGAGATCCACTCCATCGCATCTTCCCGGTGAGCCACTCCAACTGGGCCTGTTACGAGTGCAGGCACACGCAACTCCAGAGAGCGCATGGCACTCCCCTGCATTTTTTTGAGGTAAGCACCGTAAGTACCGGAGATATTGGCAACCCTGTCCGCAGCATCGATGCAACTTGCAAGAAGGATGCATAACTCGTTTTCAGTCAGGGAAGCGGAAATTCGCCACGCTCGCAGCTGATTCAATATTCCGTCGAGTCGTGCCGCATTTTCCGGGGAGAGGTAATTCCTTTGCGCTTCTCCCGCACTGGAAAACTGGCGGAAAAGCAATCCTTCTTCAGCAGGGAGACTCTCCTCCAAATATCGAACCAGTTTCAAAAATGGAATCCAGGATTCCCCGGTTTTCTCTTCAAGATTTGTGAGTCTCTCTCGCGGAGCCGGAGACAGTTGCTCCCAATACTGTTTCAATCCCTCAAATCGGGGTGGGCCTTCCGATTCAAGATAAGCCTTCTGAAAAATATGGGAGCAATTCATCAAATCTGTCGACAACACCTTGCAGCCCTGAGCACGAAAAAACCGTCCTACAGAACCACTTCCCGCAAAGAGATCGCAGACTGTCCCCCCCTGGAACCCTGCTTTCAGGGCCGCAGCGTGAATTTCAGAGAGAAGAGGGCCTTTATTCCCCAGCCAGCGCAATGCCTAGACCTCACAAAGCAGGAGAAGTTCCTGCACGGCTTTGTTGGTATCACCTTGTCCAGAGTGCATTAACTTTTGCTCACGGACTTCGACAGTATTGAAGTACTCCAGCAGGAGATCGCGCATTTGGGAAACCGGTTGTGAATGTCCTTCGCGAGTCCATTTTTTTGTCAGCAAGCCGGTATCCCCTGAATAGGAGATCAACAGACTTGCTCCTCTGCTGACACAACCTTTGGCAACTTTTCGAAATGCTTCTTCGACTTGCGATCCGCTACAAAAATCAGATGTGAAGCGGGTCTCCCGAATTGGATATCTTCCCTTTGTCAGTTCTTCGCCTCTGCATTGAAGCTCCGGGTAATCGTATCGGGCGAGCGTTTCCAATACATGATAGAAGCGACTGTAGTTGTCCGAGGTATAGGGGGGATCAAGATAGACGAGATCGACCTTTTCAGTATCCAGAGGACTATCTTCTCCCAACAACTCGAGGACGTCGGAGCAGAAGACTCTGTTACCGGACAACCTTGGTCGCTCCAGGACTTCCCGGCGAATGGCATCCAGTGCCAGCTCAAATTGCTCTTCGATGTCGATCGATCTTCTTTTTGCAACAGCAACCAGTTCCTTGTCCTTCTCTACAGACCTAGGCTGTGCAAAGTGACTGGTTCCTGAGGTGCTTACGGAAACGGCATGAAGCAAGGCTGCCAGATAGATGGACTTTTTCTCCTGAGAGAATTCCGATTCTGCCGGGATCTCAATAATCGCCTGGCGGATAGAATCGATGGCGATGGCCTGCTTGATTCCAAAATACACCTGCCCCCAGTAGGCGACGCACATCATCGCAGGAGTCGACTCACTTGTTCTCCGTCTCTCACTCAAAAATTCAGGAAGGAGCGGCCGAATCGTTGCGTAAGGATCGTCCTGAAGATCATTTTGTGGACTCTGGAATGGCACCGGGACAAGGGAACAGAATCGGCGATACTCTGTCAAAAGCGCGCCCTCTATGGGATCAGTCGTGAGCAGTTGGTCGAGCAGTTCGGCTTCTCGGGTCAGGGATTCGGCGTAAAGACTTTCAAGGGCATCAGCATTACGACCTCTGGCCTCAGCCAAGTCTGATTCCGGCTCAAGTCGGTCCAGTGCTCTGGCCCAGTCTTCGGAGACTTCCAAATGGGCCCGAGCAATCACCGAGGAAAACTCCTGGGCATCATTGGCCAGAACACGATAGTCCCCTGCAAACCAACGTCCCACTGCGCCAGTCCCGGAACATGCGTCCAGTATCGTCGCACCCGGCGAGACCAGATCTCTGACAGCACCGTCGATAAATTCTTCACACAACCGGGTTTTGGCACCCATATACCAGAGTGTTCTCAGAGGTGTCATTGGGGCACTCATCCGTAGCTTCCAATCTGTTCCATACTGACCTGCAAATCTGCAAGCCACTTCCTCTGGCATTCGCCACACAAGGAGAGAGCTTTGCCTTGACCCAAACCCGCGAGCCAGGCACTCCACCCCTGCCAACTGACCAAAAATTCCACCCATGTTCCTGAAGCATCATGCCCCAGACTGATACAAGCATCACTCCTCAAAGGTCCCCAACCTGAAGTCCAGACTAACTGGTAGCAATCCTTCCCGGATTCACCAGTTTTGTTCCCCGGCTCATTTCTGACAGAGGACCATTCACGCCCCTTGAGATTCAGGAATTGACCGACCTTTCGGAAGCGAACTTCTTCAGGGTCCTTCAGCATTGCGATCGTTCCTCCTCGGAGAGGAGCAGGGGGCCTGAGTTCCCAATCCAATTTCCAGCGGATTCCCGGAGTCAGGTCCCGCAGATTTCGCGGGCCGGAAACCTCCACCGCATGGCACCAATCTTGCCATGAGGCCAGATCTGTCAGGTGTGACCAAACCTTTTCGGGGGCAGCGTTCAACCAGGCTGTTTCCCTGACTGATACCACTCTCACAGTAGCCCCTCCTGTTTCTCCCCTCTCGGACTCCCGGTAATGGGGAACCTGTAACGGGGTATACGGCGTTTTCCATAATGAGACCCTGCTCCATCAGGGTCAAGGAGAGCGGGATGCGCCATTTCCCGGGGTGGATACGCCGGGCTGATCACAGTAATTTGGTATGGAACACTTCGGGACATTCGCGATTCTTGGTACGATCGATACTTCACAGAGATCCGACCGCGACCGTGATTCCGAGTTTTGAGACATGCCACCGGAAGAAGGACTTCTTGACGAAACCCCTCGTACCCCTTGTGCAGGCCATTCTTCTGTGTGATCGAGTCTACAAGGATGATGACTCAACCAAGTGTGTACTTGCGGGAACCTTTAACAAGGTTCGCTTGGCAGAATTTCCGGCAGAATATGCACCGGCCACTCTCTACATCAATCTGAGCGATTTCTCCGGACTGCACAAAATTTCTTTCCGGTTCAAAAGACTCGTCGATGACATGATTCTTGAAGAGAGTCCAGAGTTCGAAATCTACCATGACGACCGGCGGGAACATCACGAGTGCATCTTCGAACTCCCCCCCATGGAATTCCCCGAGCCGGGTCGTTACACATGGGAAGTGGTCTTCAACAGAACTGAAATCCTCGGGACTGCAGACGTGGAAGCAGTCTTGATGGAAGAGATCAGCCCCGATGAATTCGAAGAGCATCGCGGTGAGGAGAATGGCGGAACCGAAGACCGTGGTCTTTGATTCCCGGAATCTGCCCCTCGCCTGATCCATCTGGCCGCTCAGGCTTCCTTCGCCTTTTGTGAAATCTTGCTGAAGTGGTTTCGCAACAGGGATTGCTTTCCAGGTTTCAAACCCCTGAGTTGTTCTTCAAACAGGTCACCTAATTGCCAGCGCGCCAACAGCGAAGTGATACGGGAACTCACTCTGGGGCTCGGATCCCGAATAGCAGGGGCCAATGCCTTCACCTGCTCCTGTGTGAGTGATTCCCCCAGCAGCTCTTTCAGGATCTGTTTCTTTTCCCGCCCTTCTGATTTCAGAAAAGAACGGATTTTCTCGTCGATACTCAATTCAGCAGGTCCAAAAGGTCGCTACTGTCCTTGTCCGCTGTTGCGGTCCAATGAAAGATCACCTCTTTGCGCACTCCAGCAGGTATCTGAAGATTCCAGCGACAGATCCCATCACGACTGATCTCCGGTTTGGGTTCCGTTTCATCCCCCAGTTCTATTTCCAACTCTTCCACCAGACTGACCGGAATCCTGGAAACCAACTCAAGGGTGACGGGACTATCAAGGTACGAGGTCACTGCAAACAATGATTTTTTCTCCAGTCGGGGCCGGGAGAAGGCCGACCCCGATGGCGATCGGAACTCTCCCAAATTCTGCACATGCAGCTTGATGCGCCCCTCCAGTCCGAAGAACTGGACGAACTCCTGACCGGCAGCAATGGTTTCCACATTCCCCAATCCCACATAGGTCCCGGATCGGAAGCACTGGACTTCACCGTTAAGCAATAGACCCGGCCCAGGCTGAACCAATCGGGCTTTTCGATAAACTCCAGCCCCCAATGCAGGGATGGCTTCATAGGAAAGTTCTGCCTCTGATTCCCAGGACTGGATTTCGACAGCGTGGGCACTTCCATCCGAAGGCACGTCGGACGGGGTTTGGATACGGAAAGAAACGACCCCACCAAATCCGGTTTCCAGCACCGGGGCTGCCCAACCGGAGGGATCTGCCCCTCGAGATTCGTCGAAGGCCTCGCCACTTCTCCCTTGGAATGATTCAGAGTCTTCGGGAGCAGCTGCGGGTGCTGAGAGCACTCGTGCATCCCTGTCTACCAATCTTTCAGCCAGTGAAACTTCAATGGGAACCAGTTGGCCCACACTCAGTCCCAGTGACGACCGCAAAGTGGAAAGTGTCAACTCCACAGCGGACCAGTCTTCCCCGGAAGACTGGGTCACTTGTGCGCCCTGTTTCCATGTCACCTTCCCGGTTGAATCGTTCAAACGGGCTTCATGAACCGGTTTCCACCGCGCTGAGGGCACATCATAGGAAAGATTCAAATCGAGCGCACAATCCTCCAAAACCTGGCAGGTCACCGAAGCAATCCAGTAACTTCTTCTGGCATCACTTTGATATCGCATGAGATCAGCCAACAGATCATTTCGCTCACGCTGCAGGGATTCACGCTCCCTTTGAAGCAAATCGGCTTCTTCAGCGTTTTCCACCTCATTGGTGAAGAGCCACTGCTGGATCTCACTGACTTCCTGCAAATTCCACAGGGGGCGCTGAGGGTCACCGGCGGGAGCAGAGACGACGGCACGAAGAATCTCTGAATAACGCTTCAAGACACGATTTCGCAGATCCGCAATCTCTCTCTTGCCCTGATTCACACTCAGTCGTTCGTCGACCTCCTCCAATTTCGACAAAAGCTCCGCTTCCTGCACATGATTGACTTTCAGGGGAAACTCTTCTTCGAGTTGCACACCCAGAATGAGAGACTTTTCCTTCGCCTCCCCGGCAACCATGGCTCTCAAACTGTTTGGATTCAATTCCGCTGGAAGTTTACGGAAAATCACCTGATGAAGACCTGCGGTCAAATCGAGGCTTCGTTGACGTGTCACCCTTGCCCTGTTTTCAAAGACAGTGACCGCATTCGGTTTGTCGATTTCGACGGAAGAATCCTCCTGTGCCGTAGTGACAGCAGAAAACCCGGTGGTCAGCGAAGTCATGAGAATGGTTTTCAGAAGGAACCCTGAAAAGCGGCCCTGGACTGTGTGAAGTAACATTATTCACCCCCCAATCTCTCAGGGGCTTCCCGGCGTAAGAGAATCTTGTCTTTGGGAGTTTGTATCGTCCAAATCAGACGGAGCTCGCGGGACTTTCCTGGTTCGACAGTCACGCTCCAGCGCAATATTCCGTCTACGGGTTTCTGATTTTCCGGGGCTGGTTCTGTTTTTGATTTATCGATCTCAATGGAGACCGATTCATCATCACTGACGGGGATTCGTTCCAGAATCTCAATGGTCTCAGCAGAATCTCCGTAGTTCTCCAACTTCAATCTCGTCTCAGTGCGATACTCTGTCAGCCTGCTCAGTAATCCCCTGGTTTCTTCTGACTCCACAGTGTTTCGGCTCACAACGATCTGGTCCATCGTTCCGAGGTCCAGCGCCCATTCTTCACCCGGAGCAACAGTATTTTCGATCCGGGTCATTCCCAGATAACCTCGGCCGGCAAAAACTGAAACTTCTCCTGCCAACAGTGGATCTTCCCCATTCAAGGAAAGCAACAATCGGCGAAAGACGGCAGTCTCCAATTCTGGAACACACCTGTGAACCGCCTTGAAGGGAAGCGTATCGACGGAATAAAGGCGTCTATGTGGTGACCCGGTGGATTCCACCTGCTCTGCATGAATCGCCTCGAATACAGTCAGGAATCCGCGATCATCCAACCCATCTGCTATGCCCGCTTTATCTTCTGCTTCATAGAAGAAAACCTCGCCTCTGTCGAAAGACAATCCACCGAGAACCGGAGGTTGCTCACGGATACGCCCCCGCTTCAGCTGTTCAGGTCTTCTCCTGGGAGACTCTATGTAATCGACACCGTTATTCGTAAGAGGTTTTGACTTACGGCTCATGACCGGCTCGGGCTGAAGAAATCGGGGTCTTTCAATTTTCAGCGCTGCAAGACTTCCAGGCTCCGCACCGGATTCAGGAAGACTGGTCGAAAAGAACATCGGAACCGCAGGCCAATCTTCTCCGGTCCACTGATAAACCTCAGCATAACTTTTCAGATGGACCTGATCTGTCGCCTCCTGAACGTGAACTTGATAAATCGGTTTCCAGATCGCACCAGTGACTTGGTACTCCACCCTGAAGACTCCACCTTTTCCGGAGAGATCCAATGACTCAATCTCGATCACGGCCTTGTTTCGCCCGGAGTTGAATTCATAGGTTTCCAGCTCCTGCTCAAGTTTCTCCAGTGTGGATTTGGCAACAAGAATTTCCGGAGCCAAAAGGATTCTCTGGTCTGTTGCGTTTTTCATTCCGCTGAGGATCAGTTCGGCCAACCCTTGCCATGCTTCTTTTGACAATGGACTGTTCACTGAAGAGCCCGGTTTCTCTGGAACCAGCCCTTCATAACGGGCTTGATGGGCGGCAAGCGTTTCATCTTGACGCTGAAGTGCAAGAAGAGATTTTTTTACTTCAGTGATTTGGCTGCGAAGGTCCTTCAAACTTTGAGGCTCTACAGGATCCCCACTCGATCGACGAACCTTGACGGACAAGACCTGTACTTCACCCTCAACAGTCACACGAATCGAAGAATCCCGCAGGCTTGAAGGCAGGGGGCCCAGTTGCAACAAACGCTGTCCGGGCTCACCTTCAGGTAACGCCACGGTTCGCTCCACATTGGCGATCCCCGGGTAAACCGTGACGGCTGTGATCGTCCCGGGTCTGGGCTCCTGTGAACCCACCATGGAGGGGACCCCCCATGAAATGAGAAGTAGCAGGAAACCCACCACTGCATTTTTAATGTGTCCGGAATCCATGACAGCCTCCTGGCTTTGGGTCTTCAAAGTCGCTGTGAGTTCTCAAGTTGGGCGATCCGTTTTTCGAGAGCATCCAACTTTTCTTCCAACTGAATCAAGCGATCCGACGAAGGATTCGAGGGGGGCGCTGGGGTTGAGGTGGCTGGGGTTGAAGTGACAGGGGTTGAAGATTCAGGTGCTTTTTCAACCATGGCATCGAGCAGCGAAGCATCCTGTAAAAGATGGCTCCAGCGAACTCCCCGTTGAATTCCCGGTGGTGTCAGACGACGAGCCAACGGTTGATCCTTACCTGCAAGTCCCTGCAAGACTTCGTTCAGCGCTGCCATGTCGGGGATGGCTTTCATTCTTGAGGCACGGGTACGCAGCTCACCGACCGTTTGCGCGCCTCTGAGAAGAAACTCGGCCAGAACAGCCATTTCCTGCCCATTCAATTCGAGCATCCCTGTCAATTCCTGACGGTACTTCCCCGTCCTTGAACCCGAAGCAAAGACCTGTGTCGCCAGTCCACGATTCGCAAGCGTATTCAGGACACCTTCGACTTCGTCTTCCATCAGCGACATCACCGGATCCCGGTTCGATTTCTGATTACAGGCCGTCACCACCTGATTCAGGGTCAAGGGGTAATACTGGGGGGTGGCGAGAGACTTCTCGATCAGCACGCCCATGACTCTTTGCTCTGCAGCATTCAACAGAGGAGGTTCAAACATCGAAAAATCCCGTTTCCTGAATGAGGGCCTGATGCCCGAAAAGTTCACTTGTCTGGCAACAAAGGTCAAATACCACTGATCACACATCCTAACTGAAGCAAGCGGTCCCTCTAACACGCTTTTCGGGGATCGATGACCCGCCCCTCTCCGGTTACCGTGATCCACTGATCCCGATCAACTCCGTTATTGAATCCCGTTCCCACAAAGGAGAGAGCCTTGAGCCGCAAACGACGCCTCGACCAACACCGGGCAGATGCGGATTCCAGAGAACAACGCCCCCGGCCCGATCTGGTTCTCATTCTCGACAATATTCGTAGTCTGACCAATGTCGGTGCCATCTTTCGGGCCGCAGATGGCTTCGGGGTGAAAGAGATCTACCTGTGTGGAATTACGCCGACTCCACCTCGACCTGAAATCGCGAAAATTTCTCTCGGAGCGGAAGAGACGATTCAGTGGCATCAAATGGAGGACCCCGCGGTCGCGGTACGCACACTTCAAAACGATGGCTTCACCGTTCTCGCACTCGAACAGACTCGCGATTCCAACAGTGCCTACGATCAGGAATTCACTCACCCCCTCGCCATCGTTCTGGGACACGAGGTGGTGGGTGTAGATGAGCAGGTTCTCTTCCTTTGCGACGGCAGCGTGGAAATCCCTATGTTTGGTTCGAAGCATTCACACAATGTTGCGACCTCTTGCGGCATCGTATTGTCAGAAATCCGTCGCAAGTGGCTGAACTTCGGAGATACCCCGCCATGGCTTCAGGGTTCCGGATCGACAGGAGAAACCGCATGACTTCGACGGACAAGAACCACTGGATCGCAGGTCTCGACGAGGCGGGATATGGCCCCTGGCTTGGGCCCATGGTGATCGGATTCGTTTCGCTGAAAGCACAAAAAGGAACGTCCCCCAGTGCTCCATGGGATCTGGTGCCAAATCTGGGCAGGGCAGGTCGCAGGGAAAAAGGCATCATCTCGGTTGCAGATTCAAAAAAATTGCACCGACCTGGCAAAGGAGATCTCACTCGGCTCGAGGAAGCCGTCCTCGCCTTTGTCGCCATCGACCGCGGAGAAAGTCCCAAGACATTTCGCGAACTCGTCGACCATCTGACCGCCGGCCGATCCGACTACCTGGACCTTTACCCCTGGTACCAGAATCAGGATTTGCCACTTCCCTTTTCCGCCGAACCGATCGATTTGTCTGGCAAGAGCCGGAAGCTCGAACGGGGACTCGAGGCGGCGGGAATGGAGGTCGGGGAAGTGCGAGCGATCCCTCTGGAGGTTCAGGAATTTAACTCAGAGGTGAGTTCCCGCGGCAGTAAAGGTGCCGTCGATGCCTGGGCGATGGGTCGCTTTCTGCATTGGCTGTGGATGATTGAGGATCGTCACAGCATTGAGGTATGGACCGATCGGCTGGGTGGAAGAGAAAGATATGGTCCATTCCTCTACCCCCTCTTCCCCGGCTGCCAATTCAAGATTATCGAGCAAAACAAGGATGCCCAGTCCTACCGGGCCGACAATCCCGCAGGCAAGACTCTTGAGGTTCACTTCCGCAAGGAATGTGAAGATCACAGTTTTTGTACTGCACTGGCCTCCATGACCGCCAAATACCTCCGTGAATTGCACATGGTTCTGTTGAATCGCTGGTGGGCAGAACACCTTCCGGAGTTGAAACCGACCGCCGGTTACCCCCAGGATGCCCGTCGCTTTATCTCCGAAGTGGATGAAGTGAGATCTGGTTTGGGGATCGGCAAAGAGATCCTCGTTCGCTGTCGCTGATCCCACAAAATGGCCTCAGTGGCCCTCCTGAAGCCAAAGTTGATCCTGAAGGGCCTCTCGGCTACTTTCAGTGGTTGATCTTTTCTCAAAAAGGAGTCTACGGTGGCTGATAAATCCCCATCTTCCGACCTCGAAATCGCCCGCTCTGTCCCCCTGAAGGACATCCGGGAGATCGCAGCAAATTATGGAATCGAAGAATCTGAATTGACCCCCCATGGCCGTTTCATGGCCAAGGTGCCCCTGTCGATTCTCGATCGACTTTCTGATCGGCCCGATGGCAAGTATGTCGACGTCACCGCCATCAATCCGACTCCGTTGGGTGAGGGCAAGACTGTCACCACCATCGGTCTCGGACTCGGCCTGAATCACATTGGCAAAAAAGCGGTCTCAACGATCCGTCAGCCATCCATGGGCCCTGTTTTCGGAATCAAGGGCGGAGCTGCAGGAGGAGGTCACAGCCAAGTCATTCCCATGGAGGACTTCAACCTTCACCTGACCGGGGATACTCATGCAGTGGGCTTGGCCAACAACCTGCTCGCAGCATGGGTGGACACTTCCCTGTTGATGGGTAACCCCTGCGATATCGACCCTGCCACAGTGACTTGGCGTCGTTGTCTCGATGTCAACGATCGGACCCTGCGTCAGGTCATCACAGGACTCGGTGGATCCAAAAATGGAGTCCCCAGAGAAACCGGTTTTGACATCACCAGTGCCAGTGAAGTCATGGCAATTCTGGGTCTCTCCAGAGATGCCGCCGACCTGAGAAAACGCCTTGGCAGCATCATCGTAGCCAGCAACCGTGCAGGAGATCCGGTCACCGCAGAAGATCTTGGTGCCGCAGGAGCGATGGCGGTGGTTCTCAAGGATGCGATCCATCCGACGTTCATGCAGACTCTCGAAGGGACCGGTTGTTTCGTACACACAGGTCCCTTTGCCAATATTGCACACGGCAACTCATCCATCGTCGCCGACCGTATCGCTCTCAAACTGTGCGATTACGTCGTGACCGAGAGTGGTTTCGGTGCCGATATGGGGGCAGAGAAGTTCTTCAACATCAAATGCCGTGTCAGTGGCCTGAAACCGGATGCCGCAGTTGTCGTCGCAACCATCCGTGCTTTGAAGGTCCACAGTGGTCGTTTCAAGGTCGTTCCTGGCAAGCCCCTCCCTGAGGAGATGCTCAAGGAAGACGTCTCTGCCATTGAAGAAGGCATCGGAAACCTTCGCCGCCATATCGAAAATGTGGGCAAGTTTGGTGTTCCCGTGGTCGTTGCCCTCAATCGCTTCCCCACAGATTCCGATGCGGAAGTCGCTGCAGTGATCGAGTTAGCCAAACAATGCGGTGCATTTGATGCTGTTGTGTCTGACGTCCATGCCCGCGGTGGTGAAGGGGGTGCCGCCCTTGCAGAAGCAGTGGTGCGTGCCTGTGAGGAAGTACCCGCAAACTTCTCCACCCTTTACCCTGATGAGATGCCGATTAAGGAAAAGATCCAGAAGATCTGTACTGAGATCTATCGCGCCGATGGAGTCGACTTCAAACCCGCTGCCCGCAAGGCGATGAAGAAATATGAAAAGTTGGGACTCGGTCACCTGCCCGTATGCATGGCAAAAACCCAGTACTCCTTCAGCGATGATCCCAAAAAGATCGGAGCACCGGACAACTTCCGCATGACGGTCCGGGATGTCCGACTCTCTGCAGGAGCAGGATTCCTCTACGCCCTGACCGGTGACATCATGACGATGCCGGGTCTCGGATCGAAGCCTGCCCTCCTGACCATTGACCTTGATGATCAAGGCTTGCCCCAGGGACTCTTTTAATGACCCGATTCTTCATGGGAATTCTTTGGCTCGGCCTCACTCTCGCTCTGGGCATCGGAGCGAGTTCCGCCTCCGTTTTCGCCGAGGAAAAGCCCTATTCGGGCCTGGTGACCATCCAGAAGATCAACAAGGCCGAGGGTGCCCAACAGATCATTGAAGTCAAAGGGAAGAAGGGCACCCTACAGGTCACACTGAGCAACGAAACGGTCATCGACCTCCACGCACTCATTTCCCTCAAAGACGTGGAGCCCGGTTCATCGATTCATGTTCTGGCCAAGAAACAGGCTGAACAGCACGGGTCCGGGGGAGCCCGATATCCGCCGATGCTGGTACAGATTCATGCCATCGTCACCGGATCCCTGAAACCCCCGTTCGTTCCGGAAAAACTCCAGGAACAAGGCCTCACCTGGGTCAGTGGAACCCTGAAGCAGGTGAGGAATGGACTCGATAGGGAAGTGGACGGATTTCGACTGGGAACTTCTCTGGGAACGGAAGTTCTCAAAGTGGAGCGGGTAAAGAGTTCAAAACTGAAGAAGCGCATGAAAGTTTTTATCAGTGGCTATCTCGATGAGTCCGATCGAAAAAACAAGACTCTCGATGCGGTGGAATTGATTTCCATGGCCCAGCGCTGGAAAAAGTATCCGTCGACCCACGACTTCTCCAAGCGCACTCCGAAACCGCGCAAAAAGAAACGTGACGACACTGAAGAAGATGGTGATCTCCCGTTCTAATACGATCGAAGTAGTCACGTACTCAAAGTCTTAAGAATACTAAGAAACCGTTATCCAAGAGTCTAAATATCAATCCCTAAGATTTGTTAAATTTCCGGAGTAATCTTCGTAATGCACGTTTAATGGACTTCATAATTGACGATTTATACTCCAGTTTTTCACCCAGAATAATCCAACCTGGGAGGTATAAATCAGACATATCACGATTCGCCTTTTTACCTCCAAACCAACCCCTTGGAGCGATCGTACTCCGACTTTCAGCTAGCCATGCGCCCCACCAAGAAAAAGAAGAATTTGCAATAATATGATAACTACATAAAGACTGAAGAAGCAGGTCAGCGCCCGTAGAATTCCCTTCAGAAAAGAAGAAACGATCTCCTTTAAACAACTCTTGATTCTT
>JAPOLY010000072.1 GCA_029976805.1 bacterium | reverse complement strand
GTCGTCCTGACGCGCTTGAAGCGACCCTCACCCAAGAACCACTCTCCTGATCTGGCGCCCGTGGTGGCCCGGCTGACGCCTCTACAGAAGGCCCTGCTCTATGATCACGGGGAAACCCCGATCGGAATGAAGGAGGAGGAACGGAAACTCCTCTGCCAGAATGTTCGGAATCTCCGTGAGGAACACGAAAGCAGCGAGGGCGAATTCGAAGGAATCTATGGCAGTGAATACGAAGGGCGCCGAGGAGCGTCTCCCCGTGAAATGCTGACCCTGATCGCTGCTGCCTCAGAAAATGAAAGATGGCACAGCCTTTCTCCACTATCGATCCTTGATGAACTGGAGAACTTCATCCGCGAATCCAGCGTTCACGACTTCCTGAGGTTAGCTGTGGACAATGGGTACCATGACTGCAAACAGTTCATTTCCGACGTGCGGAGTTACTACCTGAACACAGTCCGCAGTGAAGTCTTCGACTGCCTTTCCTTCGTTGAGGAAGGGGAGTTTAACAGGCTGTTCTCGGACTACTTCAATCATGTCAAATCGAGTGAAATCGGTGAAAGCCTCTATTCCGATTCTGTCAACGAGTTCATCCAGCCTTCCGAGGAATTCATGTCCGAAATAGAGGGCAAACTTAACATCCCTGACAACGCCAAGGAGTTTCGATCGAGTTTGTTGAGCAGAATCGGAGCCTACGCGACAGAGAATCCAGACGAGGACCTGGAATACTCTCGTGTTTTCCCTGAAGTCTACAATGATCTGAAACAGAACTTTTGGGCTTCCCGGAAGTCAGAAATTCAAGTAGCCCTGCTCAATGTGCTGAAATGTTTCTCTGCTGACGAAGGTCAACTTTCGAATGTGGAAAGAGACTCCGTACGAGAAACACTGGAAAACATGAAGAGTCGTTACGGATACGACGAGAACAGCGCCAGAGACGTCATCGGATTTATCGTCAGTCAAGATCGATGAAACCCTGTATGTTCCGGCATTCGAAACTCAGGACTTAAATGGAGGAGTCGTATCGGCAAAATGCTGAAACATGCGACTCCATAATCCGGGCCTGCCGTATTCCGACTGGGGAGGCCCTGCTTTCATTTCACCTGATTCTTCGAGAATCCGCTCCAGAACCCGGTCTGGATCGATTCCTTCCGCTTCAGCATGAACACTGAGTCCCAGTCGGTGTCTCAATGCTGGGTAGACCACAGCATCGAGGTCCTCGTCGGTCACCGTATTGCGCTCGTTCATTGCTGCACGGGATCGGGCAGTCGACAGGATCGATTGAACACCTCTGGGCCCTGATCCATGGGTCAAGAGCTCATTGGTTGCTTCAGGGACTCCCTCTTCGCCCGGTCTCGTTGCCCTCACCATTCGGGTCGCTCTCTGAATCTGGAACTCGGGGATCTCGACTCGCGAGACTTCTTTCAAAGCTTCTCCAAGCCAATTGCCTGGAACGACTGAATCCAGGGGCGAATCCATACGAGAAGTGGTGACAGAGACGACATCCAATTCTTCGTCTGCATTTGGATAGTTCATCAGTACCTGGAAAGTGAACCGGTCCAGCTGTGTGAAAGGCAATGGATAGGTACCTTCTTGTTCAAGAGGATTTTGTGTCGCCATAACGAAAAACGGATCAGGCAATCGATGCCTTTCACCCATCACAGTGACAAAGCCCTCTTCCATCGCCTCCAGCATCGCGGCTTGTGTTTTGGGGGGAGTGCGATTGATTTCGTCGCCCAAAATCATGTTTGCAAAGAGTGGTCCTTGAACAAAGGAGAAGGCCCGGCTTCCCGACGCTCCAGTCTTGTCAAGCAGGGTGGATCCCGTGATATCCTGAGGCATCAGATCGGGAGTAAACTGAATCCGGTTGAAGTCGAGCTGCAGTAATTCGGAAATCGATCGAACGAGAAGGGTCTTTGCCAGACCCGGAACACCCATCACGAGTACATGTCCTGAAGACAGCATCGAGATCAAGACCTGGTCGATAACCTGTTCTTGGCCGACGATTCGTTGGGTAAGACCCTCCCTCAGTCGGTCTCGAACGGAAGCGATGTTTTCGAATTGATCTTTCAACCCTGCGACTCCTGTTCTTTGCCTTCATCCCACTTGCCCTGCTGATACCACTCTTCCAGTTCTTCCAGAGAGGCGTGGGGCCTGTCACCCAGACGACGGTCCACTGAGCGAAAACGATCCTCGAAACGACTCAGCGCTCGATTCAGGGCTGCTTCCGGGTCAACGCCGCACTTTCTGGCAACGCTCGAGACCGCAAACAGGAGATCACCGACCTCATGCTCAATAGCAGCAGCGTCTCCTTCGGACATCGCTTCAGCAAGCTCGTCTCTTTCTTCTTCAACCTTTGAAAGCGCACCTGCGGAATCAGGCCAATCGAACCCTACCTCCGCAACCATTTTACCTACCCGATCGGCTCTGGAGAGAGCGGGGAGCGAAGCAGGCAACGACCGTATTGTCGCTCGGGGCTCGGTGGCTTCTCCGGTCGCACTTTTTTCTTCCTGTTTGATCCGCTCCCACTGTTCGCGGACTTCACTGGGACTGTCCGCGCTCGCATCGCCGAAGACATGAGGATGGCGACGGATCAATTTATCCGAGATCTCTTCTGCGATCTTTTCCAACGTGAAATCACCCTGTTCTTCAGCGACGCGTGCCTGAAGAAAGATATTCATCAAAAGATCACCCAATTCTTCGCAAACCTTTTGGGGGTCTCCCTGAAGAATGGCTTCGCTGACTTCATGAGCCTCTTCCAGAAGAAAAGGTCTCAAGGATTCGCGGGTTTGTTCAAGATCCCAGGGGCAACCACCTGGCGATCTCAAACGATCGATGATCGTTTTCAGTCGTTGAATCTGTTCCATGAATCTGAATCACAGTTTCCGAATCTCCCGCTTGCGAGAGTGGGAAACCACTACTTTCTTTGAATCACAAGAGTTCTGTTGGGCACTTTGCCTCCACGGAGGTCTACGATTCGCAAAATCTTGTCGTTGTCCCTGAAGACGAGCGAGTAGTTCCCAGATGTGCCGTTCACCGAGAGCAGTTCACCAAAGTCAGTAGGAATCACCCCTGCGACCTGTTCCTTCCATTTGGGTGCGGATTGGGCTTCCACCTCCGTCGTTGCCGAAATCGGGGAGGGAGCCCCGGTCACCCAGAGAAATCCGAAAGTCAACGTCAGTGCCACCAGAAGCAAGTCCTTGAATATCAGACCCTGTCGAATGTCTCTGTCAGTACCCATGCGGCTTGTTGAGTGAGTCATCTTTGCTCCAAATCCAAAAAGAAGGTCTCAGTTTGCCCGGAGCCCTTGGTCTCCAGTCCCACTTCACTATAAAATGACCTTCAAATCCATTCGAGGACCACTTTTCGGGATGGAGTCGCAGAAATGCGCCATTTCAGCCAACAGATCATTAAATCCATCGAACAGTTCCTGGGGCAGAGTCTCTCTGACTGCTCTCTTGATCTGGCAGATCCACCCAATCCCCAACTGGGTGATCTGGCCTTGGCATGCTTCCCGATCAGTAAACTGCTGAAAACTTCCCCCGTGGAAGTTTCCCGAAAGCTCGCCGATGAAAATTGGAATCTGGACTGGATTGACGAAGTCACCGCTACAGGCCCTTATCTGAATTTCCGCGTGAACAGAAGCCGATTTGCGGATCAGGTCATGAAACTGATCAATCATTCTGACGAGGAATGGGGGACCACTCGATCCGGATCAGGAAAAACGGTTATCGTCGAGTACTCCTCACCCAACATTGCCAAACATCTCGCGGTTCACCATTTGCGATCGACGATGTTGGGCCAGGCGATGGCCAATATCTTTGATTCCGCCGGTTATAACGTCATTCGTTGGAATCATTTGGGAGATTGGGGAACAGGCTTCGGCAAATTGCTGGCTGCCTGGGACCACTACCGTCAAGTCGACGACCTTGACTCCCCAAAACTGTCTGACAGGGAAGACCCTGTAACGGACTTGAACAAGCTCTACGTCCAGTTCTCCAACGATGCCAAGGACAATCCTGAGTTGGACGACCTTGCCCGCGACTGGTTCAAGAAACTGGAATCGGGAGATCCAGTCGCTCGCAATCGCTGGGAAGAGATCCGGGTCGTCTCCATGACCCTTTTCGAGAAGGTCTACTCAAGACTGGGGGTCTCCTTTGACAAAGTCATCGGTGAATCCCATTACGAAGAGGCGATGAGCGGTGTGATCGATCAACTTCAAAGCTCAGGACTCCTTGAGGAGAGTGACGGAGCTGAGGTTGTTCAGGTAGACGAAGACATTCCGCCAATGCTGATTCGCAAAAAAGACGGTGCAACCCTTTACGGAACCCGTGATCTCGCAAGTGCCATTACCCGTCATGAGATGGTCAACTTTGACCGTTGTCTCTATGTGGTAGACGCCGGGCAGAGCCTTCATTTTCGGCAGGTTTTTGGTGTCCTCAAGAAATTGGGGTATGCATGGGCGGATCGTTTGGAGCATGCGGAGTTCGGAGTCATGCGCCTAAACGTGGACGGTGGCTGGAAAAAGGGCAAGACGCGAGGTGGCCAGGTGGTCCTGCTGCATGAAGTGCTGGATCAGGCTGTTCAACTGGCAGCCGACACGGTTCGAGAGAAGAATCCCCATTTGGACGAATCGGAATTGAATGAAATTGCGGAAGCGGTAGGAATGGGTGCCGTGATCTTCAGTGATATGAAGGCTGCCCGTCGTAAAGACGTCAATTTCGATCTGGACAAAATTCTCAGTTTCGATGGAGAAACCGGTCCCTACCTTCAATACACACATGTCCGGTTTGCCAGCATTCTGCGAAAAGCACAGG
The DNA here is from genome assembly GCA_029976805.1 of bacterium. Taxonomy (GTDB): domain Bacteria; phylum Planctomycetota; class UBA8108; order UBA1146; family UBA1146; genus UBA12191. The sequence continues at coordinate 7,457 of JAPOLY010000072.1, read as the reverse complement.
ATCAGGGTTTGGCTCCGGGAGACGGCAGCGGCCTGGTTGAAGACGAAGAGGTTGCACTTCTCAAACGGATACTCAGATATCCGGAAACTATCGACAAGGCGGCAAGATCTGCAGAACCGTCCCAATTGTCACAGTACATGCTGGATTTGGCCAGTGACTTCAACAGTTATTATGCCCGTCACAGAGTCATCTCGGATGACGCACCTTTGAGTGGTCATCGATTGGCACTGATCGAAGCCCTGAAGAGAACTCTGGGATCCGGTTTGAGCCGATTGTGCATTCGTCCGCTCGAGAAGATGTAGCCTTCTAGAGCAGATCCAGAAGCTGCATGTTGATCCACGCAAGTCGCCCATACATCTGGATGTAGTTGATTCCTTCAGCAGGTTGCCAGATCCAGTCCCAGACACTCTCGCCGAGGGTGGCCTCCCTGGGCTTTTCAGCCTCAATGGAGTGGATGAACGCGGAATAGCGCTGGAACAACTCCGGGTCTACCGGGCGAGTCCCTGCAACGATCAGCTGGTCGAGGCAAATAGCCTGCAACTGGACCGTTTCTCCCATTAGTTGGATCAGTCTCTCCTCAGTCAGCACGCTCATGGAAGCCTCCTCAGTTCCTGAGATATAGAGAATCCACCTTCCGGAGTCAACGGATCGGGTCATCTTGCGATCTGGTGCCAGAGTTCCTAGGATGCCTCACAGGCACCCGCAGACCTCTGCTGGCCCCAATTGAATACTTCGCTCAATCCTTACCCAGGGAGGCCCCATGAGCACCGAAGAAACCAGCGTCATGCAGAAAATTGTCTCTCTGTGCAAAAGACGGGGATTCATCTTCCAATCCAGTGAGATCTACGGCGGCATGAACGGTTGCTGGGATTACGGTCCACTCGGCGTAGAACTGAAGAGAAACGTCAAAGAAGCCTGGTGGCAGGACATGGTCACACACCATAACGATCTGGGTGTCCTCCCCGGCGCGCAAAGCAGTTTTGAAATGACCGGGCTCGACTGTTCCATCATCATGCATCCGCAGGTTTGGAAGTGCTCCGGTCACCACGACCTCTTCCACGACATGATGGTCGATTGCCGGGAAACCAAAAAACGCTATCGTCACGATCAGGTCAGGGGACGTTGGGCGGAACATCGCGACAAAAAAGTGTTCGTGACGTGTCTTGCCGATCCCGAGGAAGAAGATGAGGCCCTGACTGCGAGAGCCCAAAAAGTCTTTGGTTTGAGGGCCAAGGACCGGGACCAAATCTCTTGGGATGGAAAAGCAGTCAGCCTGGACCAGGTAGACGACCTCCAAAACGTCTATGGGCCCGACGCCAAAGAGCTTGGCACGCTGACGGAACCCCGGGAATTCAACCTTATGTTCAAGACCCAAATGGGAGCATTGAGCAACGAAGACAGCATGGCTTTCCTGCGTCCTGAAACCGCTCAGGGGATTTTCGTCAACTTCAAGAATGTCGTCGATTCTTCACGCGTCAAAATCCCTTTTGGGATCGCTCAGGTTGGGAAAAGTTTTCGCAATGAAATCACTCCCCGAAACTTCACCTTCAGGGTTCGAGAATTTGAGCAAATGGAAGTAGAGTTCTTTTGCCATCCGGACACTTCCCAGGATTGGTACCAGTTCTGGCGAGATCGTCGAATGGATTGGTACCTGCGCCATGGCCTCTCAGCAGAAAACCTGATCCTGAGGGAACACCATGCCAACGAACTCAGCCATTACTCCACCGGGACTGCAGACATCGAATACGCCTTCCCTTTCTTGCCACCCGGTGAATATGGAGAGCTGGAAGGAATTGCCCACAGGGGCGATTTCGATTTGAGATCCCATATGGAAGGAAAACTCGACCCCAAATCCAGTCCCCTGGAGGTCGAAATGAATGATTCCGGTAAACCCCGCTGGAAGGGTAGCGGCCGAGACCTCAGTTACCGCGATCCGGTCACCAATGAAAAGTTTGTTCCTCATGTGATTGAACCTTCCGCAGGAGCGGACCGCGCAACTCTCGCTTTCCTTTGCGAGGCATATACGGAAGATTCAGCCCCTGACGACAAGGGCGAGATGCAGTCTCGAGTGGTTTTGAAATTCCACCCAAGACTGGCACCAATGAAAGCGGCAGTCCTGCCCTTGGTCAAAAAAGACGGATTGCCAGAACGGGGGCAGGAGATTTATGGGGAACTCAAGAAGCACTTCCCCGTTTTCTACGATGTCAAAGGTGCTGTCGGCCGTCGTTATCGTCGGATGGACGAGGCGGGAACCCCTTTCTGTCTGACCGTCGATGGAGACACCCTGACGGACGATACCGTGACGCTTCGTGAACGGGATTCGATGAAACAGACACGCCTCAAGGTTGAGGAGGCGATTCAGGCCATTCGGGAGGCGATCGATTGTTAGTCCACCTTTTTCTCAGCCTGTGGGTGTCGACCTCAATGGTGATCACGGATCGCACGCTGGATCAGGCTGTCAAAGCCAAAGACATCTCTGCTATTCAAAGCAGAATGGAAACACTGGCAAAGGAACAAAAGGGGCGGGCCGTCAGACCCATCGTCGATGCCGTTGCAGACGTCGAAGCTGCGGCGGAGGGCTCTTGGTACAGTGTCGATCGGTATCGGGTTTTTCTGGCTGGCTCAAGGACACTTGCCAAGATTCCAGGCCCCGTTCTCGATAAAGAACTGAGCAAAATTATCACCAAGCATCCGGAATGGCCTGCGCGTACTCTGGCCCTGTATTCTTCGATGCTCTCATCCAGTTCCGACACTCTTGCACTGGCCTTGAAAGCCCTGAATGACAAAACTCCTCAAGTGGTCATCGCAGCCGCAAACCTCCTTGGCAAAAGCCGGGAAGTTCTGGCTATCGAACCGCTGATCAGCGGTATGAAACGGTGGGAAGATCAGAAGACCCGAGAACGTGCTGCCAAGGGTGGCCGAGAAGAATTGGAAAAAAAAGCCAAAGACAGGGCTTGGCTTGCCTGCCGCGATGCACTTCATCGTTTGACCGGAGTATCACTTCATAATTCAGGGGCCTACAAATCCTGGGTATCAACCCATCAGGAAGATCTCGATCCAAAGAATGTGGATCTCGACAAAGTCGAGGAAAAGACCACGGGAACAGGACTCTTCGGTCTTGAAATCACAGGGCGTAACATTGCTTTCATCATCGATATCTCTGGCTCGATGATGGCAACCGACCCTCCCAGTGACGAACAGATGGAACGAATCAGTCGCTCGACCGGTGTTGGAAAGAGCGTCGATGAGAGAATCGCCGAACTGATGGAATCTCGCAGAAGAATCCTCAGGGCGAGGACCGAATTGAAAAGAGCCATCGAAGGGCTCGGAGAAAACAAACGGTTTACGGTCATCGCCTACTCCAGTGAGGTCACCCCCTGGAGTCCTGTTCTCAAGGACGCAGACAAGAAAAACAGGAACTCGGCAGTTTCATTTATCGAATCCCTAAAAGCCAGTGGCATCACCGTCACCGATGAAGCCCTGAACATCGCCTTGAGCGATCCGACCCTCGACACCATTTACCTCGTGACTGACGGAGCTCCGACTCACATCGGCAGCCGTGGATCAGACATGCCCCCGGATTCTCCCGAATTGATGCGGAGAATCCTTGCCGAAACCCGCGCAGTCAACCATCTCAGGGGCATTCGAATATTCACTCTCGGCTTCGTCGATGCTGAAGAGGAATTTCTGAAAAAATTGGCCAAGGAAAATAACGGTCGTTACGTTCGTATCCGCTAGGGGAGGCAACTTTTTGAGTGATTCCGTCGTCATCGTCGCCGGTCGACGAACCCCATTTGTCCGTGCCGGTGAAGACCTTCGTGAAGTCCCCGTAGACGTCCTTGCGACCGCATGCAGTCGGGATCTTCTGGACGTATCCGGGGTTGATCCATCTGAAGTTTCCGAGTTGATACTCGGGTGTTGCGCTCAACCTCCTGATCGAGCCAACCCGGCCAGAGTCGTCAGCCTTCGGTCAGGGCTACCTCTCAGCAGTCCTGCTCACACCGTTGCCCGTAATTGTGCCAGCGGAATGCAGGCCATCGTCAGTGGAGAACTCCGTGTCGCCCGTGACAAGGACGCGGTCATCCTTGCGGGGGGTGCAGAATCGATGAGTCGTATCCCGCTGTTATTTCCGACCAGTTTCGGTTTTAAATTGGCCTCCCTCTCCAAAACGAAAACGCTGAGTGAAAAGATCAGTGGCTGGCTCAAATTCAAATGGTCAGATCTCAAACCGAGGATTGGTCTATTGGAGGGTCTCCGGGATCCATTCAGCGGTGAAATGATGGGGGATACCGCTGAACGTCTTGCAAGGGAGTGGAATATCTCTCGCGAGTCTCAAGATCAGTACAGTATTGAAAGCCACCGAAGAGCCATCGCCGCCAGGCAGGACCTGCAAAATGAAATATCTGCTTTCTCAATTCCACCCCATATGGACCAGTATTTGACGGAAGATATCGGTCCCCGTGAAAAAATGGACCCTGCCAAAATCGGCCGTATGAAACCCTACTTTGATCGAAAGATGGGGACCGTCACCGTCGCCAATTCCTGTGGGATCACCGATGGAGCAGCAATGGTGCTTCTCATGCGAGAAGAACGAGCCAAGGCTCTCGGTCTTCAACCCCTCGCCAGAATCGTCAAGAGTGATTTTGTTGGTTGCGATCCTCTGAGAATGGGGCTGGGTCCAGTACATGCCATGGCCAAAGTGCTGGCGAATACTGACCTGACCGTTGCAGACCTCGAATGCGTCGAACTCAATGAAGCCTTTGCAGCCCAGGTTCTGGCCTGCCAAGAGGCCCTGTCCAGTACTTCCTACAGCAGAAAAGCCGGATTTGCGACAACGCCCGGTGCCATCCCCGAAGACAAACTCAATCCGGAAGGCGGCGCCATCGCACTGGGTCACCCCGTCGGAGCTTCAGGGGCCCGGATCGCCCTCTCTCTGGCCCGTAAACTCCATTCCAATGGTGGAGGGTATGGTATTGCCACCATGTGCATTGGTGGTGGTCAGGGGGGCGCAGTCTTGCTCGAGGGGGTGTCATCATGAGCCAATGGAAATTGATCCGCTCATCGGGCTGGGATGGTCCGATTCCCAAAGAGGACCCCAAGGGTCGCTGGCTGCACCTCGTTTTCGATGCAGAATCTGCGGGAAATGTCTTGAGCCTGTCTGTCCTTGAGGATCTGCGCACCACGCTCACCAGAGTGGTCGAACATGACGGAATCCAGGCGGTCATCGTATCCAGTGCCAAGGACGATTACTTCTGTTCCGGAGCGGACCTGGAAATCATCGAATCAGCTGATAACCCCGACGACGTTTTTCGACAGTGTCGGGAGGTTCAGGACATGTTCGGTCTTCTGGGTGGCTTTCACGTTCCAAGCTTTTGCGTGATCAACGGAGTTTGCCTGGGGGGTGGCCTGGAACTGGCTCTGGGTTGCAGTTCTCGTATCGTGGTCAACTCACCCAAAACAAGACTGGGATTACCAGAGGTCAACCTCGGGATCCTGCCAGGATTCGGCGGAACTGTCCGAATGACACGCCTTGTAGGATTGCGCAAGGCCCTCTCGTGGATTCTTACCGGTGCACGCATGCCTGCAAAGGCTGCATTCAAACAAGGTGTTGCAGACGCCATGATTGCACCGGAAGGATTTCGTCAAAGCGCACTCAAATTAATCGATCAGAAATCCCAGTCACAGATGAAGGCTTTTTCCAAACGACGCCAACAGTTGAAGTCAGGCTTTCTCAACAAGATCGTCGACGGCACACCCTTCGGCAGAAACTATGTATCGAAGGAAGCCCTGAAGGGAATCCGCAAAAAGACCGCGGGGAAGCTGCCCGCTCCAGAAAAGGCTTTGGAAGTCGCCGTCAACGCAGCTTCCGGGAAACTCTCTGCTTGCCTTGAAAAAGAAGCGTTGGAAATCTCCAAACTGGTCACCGGTTCCATCTCTAAAAATCTGGTTCATATCTTCAAGAATTCCGAGCGTGCCCGTCGGGGTGATGTGTCTGACCCGCAAGGTGATTGGAGTGATTCCGACTCACTGGTCGTTCTGGGTGCGGGAACGATGGGCTCAGGAGTTGCCAGCGTTGCTCTTCAAAAAGGGGTGGCTGTCCGCTTGAGGGACATCTCGGTCGAGAGTCTCAAAAAAGGACTCTCCTACATCGGCAAACAGATTCACCAGCGCTTCCGAAAAAAGAGAATGTCTCGAGAACAACGAGATGAAACCCTATCTCGACTGACCTATGGAAAAGAACTTCACGGACTCGCATCAGCGGGTTGTGTTCTTGAAGCGGTCGTCGAGCGAATGGACGTGAAACAGTCTGTTCTGGCTGATCTATCGAGCCGTCTTCCTGACAAAGCCATTTTTGCCACCAACACATCTGCTCTGAGTGTGACGCTGATTCAAGAGGGGAGCCCGGTGGCGGATCGTGTGGTAGGCCTGCACTTTTTTAATCCGGTCCCGCTGATGCCACTGGTTGAAGTCATACCGGGGGAGCAGACTTCGCCTGAATCGGTCGGCAAGGCCCTGGCTCTGGCCAGAAAACTGGGAAAATACCCGGTGATCGCGAAGGATTCTCCCGGCTTTCTGGTGAACAGGGTGCTGACGCCCTATCTCCTGGCCGCAAGCCGCTTGCTTCTGAACGGTGTTCCGGGTGCCCACATCGATGAAGTGGCTCGCAGACACGGCTTGCCGATGGGACCCTTCCGCTTGATGGATGAAGTAGGACTGGATGTGGGTGTCGAAGTCCAACAAACCCTGCATTCTGCGTTCGGTAATCGTTATCAGGCCTCCCATCTTTTAAGCGATATGGTCCAAAGAGGTTGGCTCGGGAAAAAGAGTGGAGTTGGTTTCTATCGACACCGGGGATCCCTGGCGAGTTGGAACAATGAGTTACAGATACCCACAAATTCCAAAAACGGGAATTCTGCCAAACTGAGCGCAGAACACATCGTTCACGCATTGATTGACCCCATGGTCGATGAGGCTTCCCGTTGTCTCGCCGAGGGAGTGGTCTCTGACGCCGGGATGCTGGATCTTGCCATGATCATGGGAACCGGGTTCCCACCGCATCTGGGCGGCCTGCTGAAAGATGCGGATCAGCAGGGTCTGAACCATGTCTTGGATCGCCTTGAAAAAGCACATGGAGCAGGAGATCCACGAACACCCTGTCCCCAATTGATCCAGCGAGCTGAAAACGGCAGGAGTTTCCATGAAGGAAGTTAATCGCTTCATTTTTTTGGGACTGATTTGTGTTTTGACCTTCAGCAGCCCTGTTCACGCACAAGACTCGGCCGAAACTTCGCCTGGTAAACCAGATCAGGTGATCGCTGATCTGATCTCTGATAATGAATCAAAGTCGAGAAACGCTGCCTTGCAGATCAGGAATTCAGCAGACCAAAACTGGCTTCCCCGATTGGCCCCGCTTCTGGAGTCACCTCAGGGGCGGTCACGACAGATTGTCACCATGC
>JAPOLY010000157.1 GCA_029976805.1 bacterium | reverse complement strand
GCCACCTCCCGAAGTCTGTGCTTCCCAAAGGGAGACCGAGGCATCAAAACCGGCGGCGGTCGGCGCATCCGGGTTGTAGTAGACCTCTGCAGGTGCACTTACCGACAACTCCCATACCGGATCCTGCGCCGGCAACAGCGGTGCGGCTGCCAGCAGCAGAAGACCCATGCACAGGTTACTGAAGTTTCGAAAATTCTTTTTCATCACTGCTCCTTGTATTGTCCCAAGGCTGTCAAAATCTGATTCTGTTTTATGAGTTCATCGAGTATTCGACGGGAACTCCCATCAAACCGCTGATCATGTACTGATCGGCGAGGGCCATCAGTTCGGAGAACATCGCCTCCCGTGACTGCCCCAACTCCATGTGGGCCTGACACCCTTCCGGTCCCCGGTAGATCTCCGTGATTCCGAAGAGGGTGTGTCCCGTATCCCCCGACTCCGGGTCGAGGGGATTGTTCAATTCCGGTCCGCGCAGAACCGCGTAGGTCAGGACCAGAGGTTCCTGGTCCCCTTCCACATGGTGTGTCTCTCTCATGAAACTCTGATGGGTTTCAAAGAAAGTCTCCATGCGGGCAACGTCGTCATTCGGCACCCGAAAGACGATATGAAAACCGAAACAACCATTCTTGATGCTCATCGTTCTTCTTTCTTCTTCGCTCTTACGGACACGGGGTTTCTGCGGACGGAGTCGGATCCGGCCCTGAGACCAAATCGGTAAAGCTTCCGAACGGCTCCGGAATCGCCGGTGCTTCGGAGTTGAACAGGGCATTCAGCAGGTAAATTCCATCGGCAATGTCGATGAGGCTGTCATCGTTGACGTCCAACCTGGCCAGACATTCCGGGGCAGGATCACCTGCAAACAGGATCCCGAGGATCTTGATGGCGTCAGCGATATCGACCACAAAATCGATGTTGGCATCCGCACGGATAAAGGATGCCGTCGCCTGTACTTCGTAAACGGTACCGTCACTGTTTCCGGTGACCGTAATCGAACCACCTTCGATGACGATGCCGCCCGGGTCCTCGATCCCGGCGATGCTGATGCCTTCACCAATCTGTGTCGCTACACCGTTGGCCACAGAAACCTCGATGATCTCAAGGGTGCCATCTTCCGTCTGACTCGTCAGCAGGATGGTGCTGGTGCATCCGACCAGCCCATTACTCTGCTGGCACTGTTTGGTGGTGCAGCCCTTCTGAGAAGACCCCTCGTTGGGGTGAGTAAAACTGGCATTTGGATCAATCTCACCACTGCCACCATGGGCCATTCCCAGAATGTCGCAAGTTCCCTGACCGGTAACATACAGTTTCCCTGTGCTCTCGTCGTAACCCATTCCACCAGCACTGCCCTCGATGGCTCCCGGCAACAATGCCTTACTGCCAAAGGGCACCGGTACAAAGAGGAAGTAATCGCGAATGAATTCCCCGCTCAGGGTGATCTCGATCAGATGCATCTGCACCCCGGACTGGCCATTACCGATCACCAGCGAACCGTTGTTGTTGTCTCCGGTCCGCACATAGGCGATGCCGGTACACGGCACACCCGCCGGGAAGGGGCTGGGAATGATCGCCACCGGAGCGAAGTTGGCATCGAGGGCGTAGATCTGGCCATTCGCCGAGTCGGTGCAGTAGAAACGGGCTCCATCTTCGGGAGCGGTCGGATTGCTGGTGATGTCGTAGATCTCTGTAAACTCATACGGCACATCGATGGGCACTTCCTGCTCCACCTCACCGGCTCCGATGACGAGAACACTCTCTTCACTGGATGAAGTTCCTCCCTGACGGTTGGCGACACCGACATAGACATGGGTTCCCACAGGAGGATCCACATCGATGAAGTCGCGGGCCGTTCCCGGAACCGTGACCGGAACCCCGGGCACCCCATCGGTGATGCGGGTGATCTCAAAGGAATCCGGATCCGTGGCCGCCGGCGAATCCCAGCTCCACTGCAAAAGCACATC
>JAPOLY010000136.1 GCA_029976805.1 bacterium | reverse complement strand
TATCCCCGCAGACTTATTGGCCTGCTGCCTCAAGGCAACCGCAGAAAAACCCGAAGATCGCTACACTTCCATCCTTGAGTTCAGAAGTGATTTGGAAAACTTCCTCACAGGAAATCTAATGGCCGCCGCTGATTATTCAGCCGGGGAAGTGGCAAGGAAGTGGTATCAACGCAATCGGCCGATGGTTCTCGGAAGTGGAACCGTTGCTCTTCTGGCGCTCTCTGTTTTGGTGATCGGGTTGATCAATTTCTTTCATGGGATTGATCAGGCTCGAAAGGAATCGGAAAGTGCTCTTGCCAAGGCGCTTCAATCCCAGGGGGCATTTCTCCTCAAGGATCACCGCCCCTTACAAGCCCAGGAGCTGTTTGCTCGAGCGCTGAAGATCGAGGAGAGGCTCGATGAACCGACTCTCCCGGCCAATCTTTATTTGGCAGATGCATTCAGGGAAGCCCATGCACCGACCCTGAAATATTCCTATGGTGAAATGCGAGACGAATCGGCGGGCTACCCGGACTGTTATGCCCACAATCCGATCGAAGGTCATTTGTATGTGGCCAAGGGGAAAGACATTCAGGTTTTGGATATCGACAGTGGTCAAAGACTGAATGAGTTCACAACTGTGACCGATGAATTCAGAGACGACCCAATGGGAATTATCAGATTGGTCTTTTCCCCCGATTACAAAAGACTGGGAATATTGAAGAGAAGTGCGGATTCGTATCTCGTCGAAATCCGGGATGCGAAAAATGGGAAACTGGAACGAACTATCCAGTCAGATTCCAGAGTTTTCTGGATTCGATTTCGACCACATAAAAATCACCATGGATATTCACAAATCGCTCTGCTTCAAAACCATGGAGTGGATGTTTGGAACCTTGTTGAGGAAGACGCATTACCGCTGACTTTGCCATTAGAGGTTTCCAGTCAGGGGGTCTATTCCTTTGATTACTCCGAAGATGGGAAGCATTTTCTTGTTGGATCGGGAGAGGGAACGAAATCGCTTGCCCTCTATCAATCTGAATCAGGGGAACAGATCTGGAGTTTTGGCGGAACAGATTCTGGTGAAGGAATCTTTCTTTCAGACCAGCGGAGAATACTGGCCAGATCGGGAGTGGAAATCGTCCTTCTGGATCGTCTGACCGGCGAGGAGCTGGATCGTCTCTCCATGTCCGGCGATGTGATTCAACTGCTTGAGGCCCCCGATCGAAATCACGCCATCGTCGTTCGCAGGGGCGGTGAGATTACTCTGTGCAATCTCGACAATCTGAAAGATCTGAAGTGGGTTTTTCAGGGGGGTTGGGTCTATTCCAGGATGTCCTACTTCGCCAGCAGCGACCGATTTGTATCGGTCGATAATATGAACCGCGACTGGTTTGTTTGGGGAGAAGAAATCTGGGGTGAGGATGAGGAAGTGCTGCTGGGTAATGCAACAGCACTCGATGTGCATCCCACTGAGGATGTGATCGCAGTGGGCGGACTCGGTTGGTTGGCTTTACATGATCTTGTCACGCACAAGAAGCTCATCTCCCGGGAAATTGAAGGAAAGTATGTTTCTTCGATCAAGTTCAGCCCGGATGGATCAGAACTTCTGATCGCAATTCGTTATCGCGATGAAGGGATGCGCCTGGACTCATTGACTCTGGAAGAGATCAGTCAGTTTCCAGCAAAGAGGATCGCGTTCATTGAGTACTCGCCTGATGGCGAAGAGTTCGTTTCGGCTGAGAACAAGAATCTTCTGCTGCTCAATTCCGATTCGGATGAGGTGAAGAAGCAAATCCCCATGAATCACAGGGCGTGGTTTGCTGGTTATAGCCCCACAGGCAACAGATTGGTGACAGCGCATCACTCGGAGCACACGAACAAGACAAAAACCCGCTCCGCGTCTTTTTTGCGGGTATGGGATCGCCCTTCAGGGGAGTTGTTGAACGAGTTTGATCTGGTCCGCCCCAACTATTCTGTGCGTTTCGCGCCCAATGGCAAAGAGTTCTATCTTGGCCAATGGTCTGGGGACGTCGTACACATGGATCTGAATCGGGGCCAAATCAAAAAGGTCAGGGTTCACTCATCACCGATCCTCGATCTGGCCATCTCCAGGGATGGGGAGTGGTTGTTGACCCGCACCTACGGGTACAACTCCTATCTGATCGATGCAGAGACATTGCAAATGCGGTGGAAGTTTGAAGATATCTCAGAAGGAACCGTCACCACGGGAAAGGCTGGTGGAGCAGAGTTTTATGCGACTCGTGGAAAGCGCCTGATCGCCCTCGACCCTGATGCTCCCTACGACTATCTCAATCTGAAAGACGAAGCCCTCATTGCAGCAAGCAAAATTCAGAGTGATCCAAATGACACCGAAGCCCTGATCGCCCTCGGAAAATGGTGCCTTTACCGAAACTCTTACGAGCTGGCGTATCAGTTCCTCACCAGGGCAAAAGAAACCGGCCTGGATCCCGCCACAAAAATCCAAACAATCTCAGCCTCACAACAGAGAGAAATCCCCTTCGCCCTCCTCATGGCCGAATCCAGTTGGTGTGCCGGCCACAAAGCAGAAGCCCTCCAGTACTTCAAAACCGCAAGCCAGCAGGGCGCGGTGACGCCTTATTTTTCGATGCTATTGGGAGCTGCCCTCAGCGAATGAGGTGTACTTGGATTGAGTAGGATGTTTGGTGTGCCTGCTGGTAAATCGTTATGAACGAAACATTAAAAACCGACCTTCGGCGCCTTCTCAAGGGTCGTGCTGCATTTGAAAAAAGTGTTGGTATTCTCGAAAAATGGAATGATAGAACGGAGTTCTTTTTGGGTGTCACCGTTCTGCCTGTCCAAAGTACAACAGGCCGCCTAGACTACAGAAAAGCAGATTGACGAGGCATTGATCCTTTATGCGCGAATTTAAAGTTATCTACAGAATAGAATGTAATAGCCCAAGAACATGCGTTTTGTTTGC